>NZ_JAFREF010000007.1:0-130144 GCF_017377665.1 Faecalibacterium sp. Marseille-P9590 | reverse complement strand
TTGTAGCGTTTCGCCCACCGTGCATAGCCTTCGCTTTTGCCCTCGGAGAGCTTTGACTGAATGTCCACCAACAGGTGGAACGGCTGCTCTTTCGGTGGTTGCTTCTGATGCGGGCGGTGTTCGGCTTCTCCGGCAATGACCGCCTTGATTTCATCTTCACTGTATCCTGCGCCCAGTGTCCGAAAACGGATAAAGCGTTTCTGCCGTGTTCCTTTGACCGAAGTGTACTTTCCCCGTTTGATTTCGTAGCCTTGCTGTTCTAGCTTTTGAAGGAAGCCCTCGAAACTTGCAGGTTTCTCGTTCAGCAGGATGTTGTCAATTACGGCACACAACTTATCTCGATTACTTTCTCTGGGTGGATAAAGGGTGCGCTTCTGCCGCTCCCGGTACGGCTTGATTTCAATAATAGACAGCTGATGTTCCAGACAAATCAGATCGCTCAACCGTTGCACAGCCAGCCCGGACAATAAAAAATCCCGGAATTTCCGGGTGCTGTCCAACGCAGTGGAGTTGTAGATAATGTGATTATGAATGTGTTCCCGGTCCGTGTGGGTTGCAACGATAAACGCATACTTGCCTTTGGTGAAACGCATTGCCAGCTCATAACCCACCTTGTTGGCTTCTTCGGCGGTGATCTCGCCTGGTTTGAACGATTGCCGAATCTGATAGGCGATCACATCGCTTTTCTGCCTGCGACCGGTGGCAAGTTCGTATTGGCGTTTGGAAAGCATAAATTCTTCATCCACGGTCAGGGGACTGCATTCGTAACTGCTGACCAGTTCGCCCTGCTGTGTCTTGTCCGGGTTCTGGGCGTAATCTGTTCGGCTTTTCAGGCAGGCCGCAACCGACTTGCCTTTGTTTTTGTGCAGCGCAATCAAGCGTGTTGCAGCCAGTTCTACCACCTCCCGGCAAAAAGAAAATGCCGCACAATGGCGGCATAAAAATTTTATAATTCTGCAATCCAACCGCTGAGCCATTCTACGGCTTCCACAATGACCGTTCCGGCGGTGATGAGCAGGAAGCATCCAAACTCCGCCACCAGCAAGATCAAAAACTGCAGCCACTCCCGGCAGTACAGCGTATAAAGACCGCAGCCGAAAATATACAGCATGGGCAGAGCCAGCACAAACGCTGACAGGTTCAGCGTCCATTTCAGCATCAGCGCGAGGAAAGCCGTAAGCAGCCAAACCGGGAAAACGATCATCTTAAAAACGAACCTCATATCCAGCACCTGCCTTTCTTTCGTCCCTATTATAAAGGTGTCAACCCCTGCGTTGCAAGGATGTCAACCCGTATGTACCCCGCAGCCCTCCAACTGCGGGGAAAATTTTAGAGTTCTGCCAGCCGGGAAAGGATCTGCCGACCAATGTCGATCAGCTCGTCCAGCCGCTGCCGCAGGTCCTCCATGTCGGCGGCGTAGACCCGACCATTTTCGTTAGCGGCTTTGGCATATTGGTTCAGGTTGTTGCTGCATACCTGCAAAAGATATGCCATGCGCCGCAGTTGCGGCAGGTCAAGGTTCAGGCAGTAGCCGTCCAGTGCCATCTTACGGATATAGGCACTCAGGCTTCGGATGCCCATGCCCAACATCTTTTCATAAATGCGGCTTTTCTCAGCTTTTGTTGTTCTCAGGATAATGATTTCATCCCGCTTTTCCCTCACCGGGCATCACCGTCCTTGTCGTAATAACTGCGGAAGGGCTTCACCGACTCCGGCTTGTCCGACTTTTCTTCCAGTGCTGCCAGAACCGAGGGGCGGCGAGGTGAATCCTCCTGTTCTTCCTCGTCCTGTTCCGGTTCGTGGTTTTTCTCGTCCACGTCCAACTGGGCATTCAGTTCCGCAAGCCGTGCGGACTTTTCTGCCAGTTCTTCCTCCTGTGGGAAGGGCTTTTCCACCTCAATCTGTGCCGCTGCCTGCTGCTGATGCAGGGTGGTCAGCTCGTTTTCGGCAGAAGTGATACGCTCCGGGAAGTTGTTCAGCGAATTATCCAGACGGATAATGTTGCCCAGAGGGTCAGTGCCCAAGGGTACCGTGTACTTCCGCTGCCCTTTCAAAAGTGCCTGATATTCACTGCGGTAGGTGTCGAACCGCAGGGACAGCTCAAAGCCCCGGTAGCTGCCGATGACTTTTTCTTCGGCGTTTGGCAGTTCAGAACAGGCAAGCACCAGACGCTCACCGGCGGTCTTTTTCTCGTCATAGGTTACACCCTTGATGACCATACCGCAGAACTCTTCTTTGCCCTGCGGGTGGGTGGCGGCAAGCTGTGCGTCCGCTTTCAGCCCGGCAATGTGGGCGTTCGTTTCCTGAATGTCAGCCGGGAACTTGGTCAGCAGCTTGTCTTGTAGACGGAACTTCTGGCTCTGGTGGTCGGCTTTCAGCACCTTCAGCTTTGCCACCTGCACATCCAAATCCATCTTCTCCTTGATGAGTGGATTTCCGGCGCACAGTGCCTTGATCTCCGCATAGGAAAGTGCCTGCTCGTCCACATCCTCGCAAGAGCGAACAGGAGATTTGCTGGTCATGATTTGGCTGATAAACCGCTGCTTATTCTCAAGGGTCTGCCATAAATAGGCATCAAATGTCCCTTCCGTGACGTAATTGAACACCTTGACTTCTTTATTCATATTGCCCTGACGGATGATGCGACCATTGCGCTGGGTCATGTCGCTGGGCTTCCAGCCAACATCCAGATGATGCACCGCCACAAGCCGGGACTGGACGTTGGTGCCCGCTCCCATTTTTACAGTGCTTCCGAGCAAAACTCGCACATCGCCAGAGCACACTTTGGAGAACAATGCCGCCTTTTTCGCTTCGGTGTCGGCGTTGTGGATAAACTCGATCTCATTCTCCGGCACACCGGCGGCAACCAACTTCTTGCGAATGTCATCGTAGACATTGAAGTTGCCATCGTTCTTTGGTGTCGAGAGGTCGCAGAACAAAAGCTGGGTCAGCTTCTGATCTTTGCCCTCCTCCCAGATCTTCAGCACATTCCGCACACAGACGTTCAGCTTGCTGTTGGGGTCGTCCGGCAGCATGGGGTTCATCAGGCGCACATCCAAGCCGATCTTTCTGCCGTCGTTGGTGACACAGAGCATATTGTCCACTGAGGCATCCACGGTGCCGGAGTGGATTTCTGCGGCACGTTTGCTCAGTTCCTGCACCATTTCCTTTTGGATGTCGGACGGTTTCGCCACCACGGTTTCAAACTTCGCTTCGGGCACAGGCAGATGGAGCTGGTCGGATGTTTTAATGTCCGCAACCTCCTTGAACATGGACATCAGTTCCGGGAGGTTAAAGAACTTGGCAAATCTCGTCCTCGCCCGATACCCTGTACCTTCCGGGGCAAGCTCGATGGCGGTGGTGGTCTCGCCAAAGGTGGATGCCCAACAGTCGAAGTGGGTCAGCTTTTTCTGTTGCAGGGTACTGTATTGCAAGTACCGCATGACCGTGTACAGTTCGGTCATGGAATTGCTCACGGGCGTACCCGTGGCGAACACCACGCCCCGGCCTCCGGTGACCTCATCCAAGTATCTACATTTCCCGAACATATCGCTAGATTTCTGGGCTTCACTGGTGGATAATCCTGCGACATTCCGCATTTTTGTGGTCAAAAAGAGGTTCTTGTAGAAGTGTGACTCGTCCACAAAGAGCCTGTCAACACCCAGTTGCTCAAAGGTGATTACATCGTCTTTACGCTCATCAGAGCGCAGCTTTTCCAGCTTGGTTTCCAGAGTTTTCCGGGTCTTTTCCATCTGCTTGATGGAGAAATTCTCGCCTGCATGGACTTTCAGCTCATTGATGGCGGCAAGCGTTTCATAAATCTGCTCCTGAATGATACGCTCCTGCCGCTCAAAGGACAGCGGAATGCGCTCAAACTGGCTATGCCCGATGATGACGGCATCGTAGTCGCCGGTGGCGATGCGGGCGCAGAATTTTTTGCGGTTGGCGGTCTCAAAGTCCTTGCGCCGTGCCACCAAAAGTTTGGCGTTGGGGTAGAGGTTCAGGAACTCCGAAGCCCATTGCTCCGTCAGATGGTTTGGCACTACGAAAAGGCTTTTCTGGCACAAACCAAGGCGTTTTGCTTCCATAGCGGATGCCGCCATTTCGTAGGTCTTGCCTGCACCAACTTCGTGTGCAAGCAACGTATTACCGCCATAAAGTACATGGGCAATGGCATTGCGCTGGTGTTCCCGGAGGGTGATCTCCGGGTTCATGCCCACGAATTTGATGTGGCTTCCATCGTATTCACGGGGACGAGTAGAGTTGAACAGCTCGTTGTACTGCTTCACCAGCGCAATGCGCCGCTGGGGGTCCTGCCAGACCCAGTTGGCGAAAGCATCCTTGATGACCTGTTGCTTTTGCTGCGCCAGCATGGTCTCTCGCTTGTTCAGCACACGTTTTGGCTTGCCCTCGGCATCCTCGATGGTGTCGTAGATGCGGACATCTTTCAGGTTCAGAGTTTCTTCCAGAATCTTGTAGGCGTTGGCTCTGCTGGTGCCGTAGGTCTCGGAGGAGATAATATCGCCCCGCCCGGTGGCAGTTTTGCCCTCCACACGCCATTCTGCAGTATAGGGAGAATATCTCACCTTGACTGCATGGCGCAGATAGTAGGGGATCGAGCAATACAAAATCCGCGACGACCATTCAGGAAAATGTAGAAAAAGCTGTGCAGGAATACCAGAACTGGCAGCGGAAAATAGGACGTGACATTGATTCCTCGGAACTCATCAAGCTGGTGCGAGAGGCAGGGGCGAAACGCCCGCGCCTGACAGCGCCGAAAGATGTGTCAATAGCATGAAAGCTACAATGACCGGAACGGAAACCTGCGCAAGTGACATTCCTGCGACGCTGGACGAAGTGCCGCTGGCAGTGGACGTGGAGGTTTCGGCAACCAAGTTCAAGGGAAAGAGGAGCGGCGAGGAGCCGTTTGTTCAATGAAAGGGGGTGAAAGATTATGGCAATGACGAGTTATGCACTGGGGCTGTACAAGGATTTTACCAAGCTTCGCGTCGCATCGGCCCGGTATAAGGTGGGCAGCACCTATAAGGCTGTGCCCATCGACAGCGTGGAAACCCTGAAAGATGGGCGGCTTGCGTTCTTCATGACGATCCCGCCCGGTGAGGCAGCCGGGGGCACCGTCACAGAGATCGCGCTTCTGGATACCAGTAAGCAGGTGATGTACACCAAGACGCTGATCGGAAATGAACAGATTGAATTCGAGGAGGCCGACGAGGGCGCATTACTGCGCGTCGCGTTGAACTTCAAGAGCGCCGACGTATAAGGAGGGTATCTATGTATTCGGTAAGAAAATGGGTTGACAGGGTAACGCAGTTTGTCAACCGCTTCAAAGAGACGAACAACTCTGACGGCTCCGTTACCCATGAGCGAGTAGATGGCGAGGTGCTGACCGTTGGTACTGCCCAGAGCGCAGAAAACTTCAACCACATGGAAGAAGGCATTTTGGAGGGCAGCTTGCTACTGGCGGAGCATACTCGTGTGATGAATGAGCATTGCCGCGATATTGAGGCAATGACCGGAGAAATGCACCTCATCTACCTGTACAACTCGGCAAAGTATCCGGCCAACAACTCCAAGAAGACCATCGCACTGAAACAGCAGCGCAACAACACCGACTACACCGTGAATGTCCGCGTTGTTTCTGCGGTGATGCCGAACGGCGTGGCGCTTGACGGCGACCCGGCGGGCACTGCTGGCAATATCATTGTCACAGACAAGCTGCTCAACGGCTTCAAGATTGCGTATACCGGAAACGCAAAGGAAGTGACCCTAGAAGTGGAGGTGCAGGGTGGCATGATCCCGGTCCCGGAGTATGAAGACGGTGTGGCCCCGACTGGGGAGGAAGGAGTGTAACCACATGGCAAATGTGATTATCAAGAGTGACGAGCGCAGAGCTTACGAGGCTCAGGTGGCCGAAAGTTTTGGCTGCCGGGGTACGATCAGCGCAGAGCAGCGGGAACAGGCGGAGATGATCGCCGCGACGACCCGCGAAATCTGCCGCGAGAACAACATGAATGGAGGGTACTGAGTTATGATTCAGGTGATCGAAAAAAATGAGGGCACCAAGCTGGGCTACGAACTGGTGGGTTCCAAGCTCTTTTTCGGCGATGATGAGATCATGGTGAACCTTGCCAAGTATGAGCAGGATTTTCCGGTGCATATCGACGTGGTGCGTAATTGGAGCGGCGCACTGGCTACGGTTATCGGCGGCGGTGATGATCTGTCCTATGCCGCACAGATCGACATTCCCGCCCGCGCTTATACCGAGACTGTTGAGAAGGTGCCCGCGCTGGACGGAGAAGGCGAGATGGAGCAGACCGTCAAGGAGCCTGTGCCGTTCGATGCGAGCCGCTGCATTCTGACCCTGTGGGCCATTGGCTGAGTGAAAGGAGCAATAAGCTATGACGAATTACGCTGATTTCAAGGCCGCTGTTGAGGGCATCAGCGGCGGCAAAAACACTGTGCTGCTGGACAAGTTTGGAAATCCGTCCGTTGTGGTGCCCATTGCAAAGATGACCTACAAGGACGTTGGCGCTGGCGATGATACGGTGCTTCCTGCGTTCAAGATCGACGGCGTGGAGAAGCCCTATTTCTGTCTCGGTAAATATCATGATACCCTCGTCAATGGTGTGCCTTGCAGTCTGCCCATGCAGACCCCGGCAGTCAACGTCAGCTTCGATGAGGCGGTGAGCCAGAGCCGCAGCAAGGGCGAGGGCTGGACGCTGGCGACCAACGCGATGTACGCTGCAATCCAGCTCTGGTGCCTTGCTAACGACTTCCAGCCGCGCGGTAACAACAACTATGGCTGCGACCATGCACACGCATGGGAAAAGGGCATCCCGGCCACCTATGGCAGTGACGGCAAAGTAAACCTGACCCTGACCGGAAGCGGCCCGGTGAGCTGGTGCCACAACAATGATCTGTCCGGTATTTGTGATTTGAATGGCAATGCGTGGGAGTGGGCCGCTGGTCTGCGCATTGTTGACGGTGAAATCCAGATCATTCAGCACAACGACGCCGCACTGGCAACGGCAGACCTGTCCGCATCGAGTACGCTGTGGAAGGCCATCACCGCAGACGGCAGCCTTGTGGCGCCCGGTACGTCGGGCACCATCAAGCTCGACTGGCGCAACAGCAAGATTACCCTCGTTACCGACGCCCTGACCGGAAAGAGCGACACTGGCCGTGGCACTGGCTTCACCTCTCTGGCAACCACGCTGTCTACTGTGCCGCAGATTCTCTATGGCATTGGCATGTACCCGAAGAACCCCGGCGGCGACTACGGCGGCGATGACATGTACATGATTAACAGCGGTGAACGCATCCCGATCCGGGGCGGCGGCTGGAACAGCGCTTCCAGCGCGGGCGTTTCCGAAGCGCACCTCGGCAATGTGCGCGGCAACCGCAACGGCGGCGTTGGGCGGCGCTCGGCTTTTGTGGGTTCCCTCGAAGAGGGGTAAACCGTGAACCGATGGGGCGGCGGTAGCCGCCCCAATATTTTGTAGGGCCTTGGGACTTGATATGAATAGCATTGAAAATGAAAAATTGCAGCAGATGAACACATCGAATGGCGGATACCGTCTGAAAGAAGCGGTAAAGGCGATGATTAAATACGCAAAGCCAATCCTGCGGGAATTTCCGAGAGAGGAAAAGTACGGCCTTGCCAAAAGAATCAAAGATACCATGTACGACATGCAGCACCTCTGCAATGAGATTCAGACAAAGTATTACAAGAAAGATACCTTGCGGGAACTCGATACCCTGCTGCTGGATTTGAGGGACTATCTGGATGAGGCGGCAACCCCGATACCGCGCAAGCAGGGGAGCAAGAAGAAGCACAAGCAGCAGGGCGACGGCCAAACGCCAGAGCTTCCGCCGCAACCGCTGGTGTGCATCTCGATGCACCAATACGAAACATGGAGCAAACACACCAAGGCAATCGGCGGAATGATCGGTAACTACAAGAAATATGTGGAAGGCAAGCAGACGAAATAGGCTGCTTGCCTTTTTACATATAGCGGTACATTTTGTACGGCGCCGGGGTCTGACCGTCAATTACGCATCCCGATCCGGGGCGGCAGCTGGAACAACACTTCCAACGCGGGCGTTTCCAAAGTGAACCTCAACAATGTGCGCGGCAACCGCAACGGCAACATTGGGCGGCGCTCGGCTTTTCCCCACAAGAGAATGTCAGCTTATGAACAAAAGGTCTGGGCTGCATTACATGGGTAAAAGGGGTCAGAATCCGTCGTGTGGCGCCGGGGAGAATGGCCGGAGTATCTTCACCGCCCGGCAATCTGGTGGAGAGTGGCCGAATATGTCACGGACGCAGAAAGGCAAAAATGAAAACCTACAATAATATCTTCGTCCAAGTGGCGGACTTTGAAAATCTGATGCTGGCGCACAAACATGCTTGCAAGGGTAAACGAACCCGCGATGAGGTGCTGGTGTTTGAGCAGAAGAAAGCGGAGTACTGCATCATATTAAAGAATCGCTTGGAGAAGCAGACCTATAAGGTAGGGGCGTACCGAATCTTCTGGATCAGGCGCCCGGTGCTGCGCATGGCGATGGCGCTACACTACCCTGACCGCGTTGTGCAGTGGGGGATTTACCAGATCGTTTTCCCTATTTTTGACAAAGGCTTTATACCGGACAGCTATGCTTGCCGCAAAGGCAAGGGCGCACATGCGGCGCTGGATCATCTGCAATATTGGATGAGACAGGCGGACAGGGGCGGCCCAGCCTACACTCTGAAACTGGATGTTTCAAAGTATTTTTATCGCATCGACCACGAGATTCTTTTGAGGATCATCGGGAAGAAAATTACAGACCCGCGCATGATGTGGCTTTTCCGCGTGATCCTGCATAGCGACCAAACCAAATTTGGCTTGCCGGAGGGGATGAGCGCAGATGAGGTGCCGCCGGAGTGCCGATTGGAGGACGTGGGCGTCCCCATTGGCAACCTGACCTCACAGATGTTCGCCAATATATACCTTGATACCTTGGATCAGTTTGTGAAACACACGCTGCACATCCACTGGTATATCCGGTACATGGACGACATTATTATCGTCGGGCACGACAAGCAGGAGCTTGCCAGAATCCGGGATGAGATCGGAGCGTTCCTGCGCCGGGAGCTAAATTTGGCCTTGAACAGAAAAACCAGCATCCAGCCATTGAAGCAGGGCGTGGAGTTTGTAGGAATGAAGGTGTGGCCGACACACCGCCGCCTACGACACGCCACAATCCGAGGCATTAAGCTGCGGCTGTCGCAAGTGCTGGCGGAATATGAGGAAGGAAAGATCACGGAAGAATCCGTTGAAAGAACCATCGGGAGCTATCGCGGTGTTCTGAGCCATTGCGAGTGCATGAGCTTGCGGCATAAGCTAAATCAAACGTATGGGAAATTCTACGAGATCAAGAAAGAACGAGGTAAAAAAGAACATGGCAATCAAGACGTACAGTTTGAAGAAGGATGGGAAGACCTATCTGGCACCCTGCTTTCAGGTTAAGGAATTTGTCTGCAAGGCATCTGATACCATCCTGATCGACGATGAGTTGGTGGTGCTGTTGCAGTGCATCCGGGAGCATTTCGGTGCGAAGGTGCATATCACGAGCGGCTACCGGACGGCGGCCTATAACGCGACCCTGCCCGGCGCCAGCAGCAACAGCCAGCACATTCGGGGCCGGGCCGCAGACTTTTGGGTGGAGGGCGTGACGGTGAACGCCGTGGCTGACTACGCCGAAAAGCTCCTGCCCGGACGCGGCGGCATTGGCCGTTACCCGAAAGATGCAGCACACCCGAAGCGCGTGACAGGCTGGGTTCATATCGACACGCGGCCCAACAAGAGCCGCTGGAAAATGTAAAGAGAAACAAACGGAGGTATCATCATGGAAATTCTGAAATCCTTCCTCATGGCATTCCCGGCGTGGCTGTCCTACATCTTTATGGTAGTAGGCGTGGCTGTCACTGCCCTGTTTGCGGTGCGGCTGGGCTACGGCGCCGTCATCGCCAAGACGGCCTACAAGTGGATCGAGTGGGCGGAAGTCAACATTGTCGGCGGAAAGATGGGAGCTGAGAAGAAAAAGCTGGTCATCGACACCCTGCGCGAGATCACCCCGGACTGGCTCGATTGGGCGATCAATGAAAAAACCCTTGACTGGATCGTGGAAGTCGTCTTCAAAATCAGCAAGAAGAAGCTGGCCGCGTACATGGAAAAGAAGAACCGTGAAACCACAACTGTGGCCCACTTCGGTCAGGCGGGGGAGGACGGCAAGAAGCCGGGGGTATAACGATGATTGAAACGACGGTGAAGTATATCCTCACATGGGTTCTTGGCCTGACTACGAGCGGACTGGGCGCCTTGTGCGTGGTGCTGATGAAACGTATTAAGGCACAGAGAAAAGGTCTACTTGCGCTGCTGCATGATCGGCTGTATCAGTCGTGCCGCTATTATCTGTCCAAGGGTGCTGTTGATGTGGACGGATTGAAGAATCTGGAATATGTTTATAACAGCTACCACGATTTAGGCGGTAACGGCACAGGTACAGAGCTGTATCGGAAAGTGAAAGCACTGCCTGTTATGGACGACTAAGCAAAGCTCCCCGTTGGTGATCCTGAACCGGATCGCTGGCGGGGAGCTTTTTGTTTGCAAGAAAATTTAGGTGAGGCGCTTCCATCGGGCGGGCAAATAAAATTCAACGAGCATAAAATATTTATTGCACACATAAAGTGAATGATTCGCCTGTAGATGCGTCAGGTGGACCAAACAAAAATAATCCGAACTTGTTTCCGATAGGAGATGGGTTCGGATTATTTGTTTTCTTCGGAAAACTCAATATGGGTGTCCGTGGAAGATGAAATCCGAAATCATAGATTGACCGACATAAGCTACGACATGATTTCAGGAGGACGTGAGCATGAAGTACGATGCAAGAGCCTGCAAATTTAATATGGACACTGGCTACGTGGAGCTGCTGCTCCGGGATGAAAGAAAAATTTCCATCAATTGCACCGGGGTCGAGGATGCGCTGGATGTGACCATGGCGCAGAGGTCAGAACTGGATTATCTCATCTACAATGACCCGCTGGGCTATGCGGATTTGATTCTGAATGGCGACCCGGAGGAATATTTGAAGAATATGACTGGAAGCCATGGACTAGAAATCTGAATGAATGCTGGACATTACCGTTTTTTGCGCTGGTGATGCCCGGCATTTTTTAGTGTTGCCCGATCAATTTTAATGGAATCTTTATACTTCTACAATTTTCTTTACGGCTCCTTTATCTATTCCATGCTAATCTTTATGCACACGGATAGGTAAAGGAGCTTTTATGATTCAATATCCTCGTTACAGGCAGCACCGTTTTTCTTCTTTTCAGGTCATTATTGCAGGTTTTGCGGCAGTTGATCTGGTGGGCGCGTTGCTTCTGATGCTTCCAATCGCTGCACAGCAGCGGTGCGTTACACCGTTCCATGAGGCGCTGTTTACTTCCACCTCTGCCCTTTGCGTGACCGGGCTTGTGGTTCAGGATACCGGCAGCTACTGGTCGGCATTCGGGCAGAGCGTAATTCTTCTTCTGATCCAGATCGGAGGATTGGGTGTCATTACGGTAGGCGCTGCCTTTGCGCTGCTTTCCGGGCGAAAGATCTCCCTCAAGCAGCGCAGCACGATGCAGGAAGCTACGGCTGCCCCGCAGATGGGCGGCATCGTGCGGCTGACAGGCTTTATTCTGCGGATCACTGCCCTGTTTGAATTGGCCGGTGCTGCACTGCTGCTGCCGACATTTTGCGCCGATTATGGTTTGCGCGGGATCTGGTACGCATTGTTTCATTCCATTTCGGCGTTCTGCAATGCCGGCTTTGACCTGCTGGGAACAGAGGGTGCAAAATTTGTTTCGCTGACACGGTATGCAGGAAACCCATTGCTTACCACAGTGATCGCGGCCCTGATCGTCTTTGGCGGCCTTGGTTTTCTGACATGGGAGGACATTTGTACATATCGCCTTGATTTTCACCATTATCGGATGCAGAGCAAGGTGATCCTTGTCACAACGGCGTTTCTTCTGGTACTGCCGGCGCTGTACTTTTATTGTTTCGAGTTCACGGCAGGCTCTGCCCGACAGCGCATTTTATTGTCGATGTTCCAATCCGTCACCCCCCGTACTGCCGGCTTTAACACCGCCGATCTTGCTGCGATGGGCAGCACTTCACAGGCATTGATGGTGGTTCTGATGCTATTGGGCGGTTCGCCCGGCTCCACGGCAGGCGGCATGAAAACCACAACATTTGCCGTTCTGCTGGCCAATATGTGGGCAACCTTCCGCCGCAGAGAAGATGCCGAATTTTTCGGGCGGCGCATAGATGGTTCCGCGGTCAAGAATGCTGCTACGATCGCAGGGATGTATTTGACGCTGTTCTTCCTCGGAGCCTTTGTCATTGCTGCGGCTGAGCAGCTGCCGATGTCAGTCTGTTTGTATGAAACTGCATCGGCTGTGGCAACGGTAGGTCTGACATTGGGCATCACGCCGCAACTGGGGGTCCTTTCGCAGGGGGTGCTGATTGCACTGATGTTTTTGGGACGTGTTGGCGGATTGACGTTGATCTATGCGGCATTTGGCAGCAGCCCTGCCCACTCTCGTCTGCCGCAGGAGAAGATTGCAATCGGATAAAGGAGACAAGTATGAAATCGATTCTTTTGATCGGGCTTGGCCGTTTTGGCCGCCATATTGCGCAGGAACTGAATGAGCTGGGTCATCAGGTCATGGCAATCGACAGCAATGAGGACCGTGTGAACGCCGTGCTTTCCTATGTGACGAATGCACAGATTGGTGACAGCACCAGCGAATACTTTCTGCGCTCCCTTGGTGTCGGCAATTTTGATGTGTGTATCGTAACCATCGGCGGCAATTTTCAAAGCTCACTGGAAACGACATCACTGCTCAAGGAGCTGGGTGCAAAGCTTGTGGTCTCGCGTGCAGAGCGGGATGTACAAGCCAAGTTCCTGCTGCGCAACGGTGCGGATGAAGTGGTCTACCCGGAAAAGCAGCTGGCGAAGTGGGCAGCGATCCGATACAGCTCCGAACACATTCTGGATTATATCGAGCTGCAGGACGACCACGCCATCATGGAAGTGACCATTCCGCCGGAATGGATGGATCGTACGATCGGTGAGATCAATATCCGAAAAAAGTATAACATCAACATTCTTGCACTGAAAAAAGACGGAAAGCTCGATATGAACATCACGCCGGATACGCAGCTGTGCCGGGATGAAAGTATGCTGGTTTTGGGAAAATACGCATCGATCCAGAAGTGTTTCCGGCTCTAAAAAGATAGGACGGATCGTATGGATGTCGCTTTGTTATTGATGGTTCTTGGAGTCATGTTGAGTGGTTTTTGGGCAGCAGATGCGCTGGATCACATGCGGAAGGAGATCATTCGACAGGAAGGAAAAAGACGTGGCTGGTGGTCGTGACCATCAAATTGTGCTATACTGTGGGCAAGGCAGGTGATCTTTATGAATCAGAACGACCCTCCCACTGAACATATTCTGGCGTGTCTGTCGTCCTCTCCCTCCAATGCAAAGATTGTGCGGACGGCAGCAACGATGGCAAAGGCGTTCGGCGGGACCTTTACAGCTCTGTATGTCCGGACTCCGGATTCGGATCAGATGGGAAAAGAAGACTGTCGGCGCTTGCAGCAGCACATTCGTATGGCAGAGCAGGCAGGTGCCGACATTTCTACGATCTACGGAGATGACATTCCACAGCAGATCGCAGAGTTTGCCCGGATCTCTGGCATTACAAAAATCGTACTGGGGCGCTCCAGCGTACATCGCCGCCATTTCTGGAGTGGACCGTCACTGACTGAAAAATTGACGCTGACTGCGCCTAATCTGGATATTTATATCATCCCGGATGCTTCTGCAGAGAACGGCTACGGTTCAGGACGGAAGCTGTTCATCCGTCCGCTTCTCCCCTCTGTCTGTGATCTGCTGATCACCGCAGGCATCCTGAGCTGCATCACGCTCATCGGCTTCTTTTTCTTGCAACTGGACTTTGCACGCTATAATATTATTATGCTCTATATGCTGGGGGTGCTGTTCACCGCATTGTGTACCAGCGGTTACACCTGCGGTGTGCTGGGCTCCATTGCCAGTGTTGCGCTATACAATTTTTTCTTGACGGAACCGCGCCTGACATTCCATGCGTATGACCCCGGTTATCAGGTCACATTTGCCCTGATGCTGACCTCTGCAATCATTACCTGTACGTTGACGACACGGCTGAAGGATCATGCAAAAATGTCTGCGCAGGCAGCATTCCGGACAAAAATACTGTTTGATACGAATCAGCTTTTACAGAGAGCAAAAAGCGAGGAAGAAATCCTCTCTCAGACAGCGTCCCAGCTGATAAAACTGCTGAACCGGAGCCTGATCGTCTACCCGGAACAAAACGGAGGTCTTGGTTCAGAACAGTTTTTTGGGGTTGACGGGGAAACGGCGCAAAACATCTTTTCTGCACCGGAAGAACGGGATGCAGCAAATTGGACATTTGCAAACAAAAAGCGTTCCGGTGCAGGCACGGATAGCTACCCGGACGCAAAGGGACTTTATCTTGCACTTCGGACCGGAGGCGGCGTGTTTGGAGTGGTTGGGATCGACCTGTCTGAAAAACCGCTGGATGCCTTTGAAAACAGTGTGCTGCTCTCCATTCTGGGCGAAGGTGCGCTGGCCATCGAAAACCGCAGAAACGCACTGGAAAAAGAGCAGGCAACAGTGCAGGCAAAAAATGAAGAGCTGCGGGCAAATCTGCTGCGCACGATCTCCCATGACCTGCGCACCCCGCTGACCTCCATTTCCGGCAATGCCAGCAATCTGCTTTCCAACGGAGAAACGCTGGATACAGAGACCCGGAACAAGATCTGCACCGATATTTTTGACGATGCGCAATGGCTGATCGGTCTGGTGGAAAATCTGCTTTCCATCACCCGCATTGAAGATGGGCGGATGAATCTGCAGATCTCGCCGCAGCTGATGGACGAAATGATCGAAGAAGCATTGCATCATGTCAACCGGAAAAGCTGCGAACACACCATCACAACACAGTATGGGGACGAGATCCTCCTGGTCAATGTGGATGCACGGCTGATCATGCAGGTCGTTGTCAATCTGGTGGATAACGCCATCAAATACACCCCCGTGGGTTCGGTCATTCAGATTTCGGCTTACCGGAAAGACCATCAGGTCGTAGTGGAAGTTGCAGATAACGGTCCCGGCATTCCGGATCGCGCAAAAGCACAGGTGTTCGAGATGTTTTATACCGGGCAGAGCCGCATCGCAGACAGCCACCGCAGCCTTGGACTGGGCTTGCCCCTCTGCCGTGCAATCTTGACGGCTCACGGCGGAACATTGACCCTGCGTGACAACATTCCCAATGGCAGTGTCTTTTCCTTTGCATTGCCGCAAAGTGAGGTGAATATTCATGAATAAGCCGTCCATTCTGGTCGTAGAGGATGATGTTCCTGTACGGTGTCTGATCACAACGACCCTGAAAACCCACGGCTATAAATATCTGACTGCTTCCAACGGGGAAACGGCGATCATGATGACTACCAGCCACAATCCGGACATCATGCTGCTGGATCTTGGGTTGCCCGATATAGACGGCATCGAGGTCATCCGCAGCGTCCGCACATGGTCGAACCTGCCCATCATCGTCCTGAGTGCCCGGAGCGAGGATTCTGATAAGATCGAGGCACTGGACAACGGCGCAGACGATTATCTGACAAAGCCGTTTTCCGTGGATGAGCTGCTGGCAAGACTGCGTGTAACGCAGCGCCGATTGAATCTGCTGGCTTCTGACGGTATAAACAGCCCGGTTTTTGTCAATGGTCCTTTGAAGATCGACTTCTCGGCAGGCTGCGTCTGGCTGAGCGAGAATGAATTGCATTTGACCCCCATCGAGTACAAACTGCTGTGTGTGCTGGCGCATAATGTGGGCAAAGTGCTGACGCATACCTCCCTCACGCAGAAAGTATGGGGCAGTACGCAGGAAAATGACATTGCTTCCTTGCGAGTTTACATGGCATCCCTGCGCAAAAAATTGGAACGATACCCGGATGCGCCGCATCTGATTCAGACCCATGTTGGTGTCGGATACCGGATGCTGCGTGCAGAAAATGATGAAGCATAGTAAAAAAAACAGGGTGCGCCCCTGAATAGGACGCACCCTGCCATCGCAATTCACGATTTGATTCGTTGGCAACAACCATGAATTGCATATCGCAAACAAGTTGTTGAGAATTGCACTGCTTGTAAAACTTGCGATTAAAGCCACAGACAACAGCGATATGTACAACAGGGAGTTCCCCGGCGGGAACGCTCTGTTTCTCTTTGCTGGGGGTGTGATGAGCCTGCTCCGCCTGCCATAGGCAAGCTCGCGTTTGCGCAGCGCAGCGGAGCAATGAAAGCCCCAGTGGGGCTTTTAAGCGACCGAACGGTCTTGCGTTAGCAAGATGGAGGAGCCTTCGCCCCGACAAGTGACCGCTGCCCTTCCTCGCTGTTCCAGCAGGCAAGGATGGCCGGGTAGAATGCCCGTGCCAGACGGTCGATGACTTCATCGGGATAAGGGGAAGTATTTGTGGACTTTTTCTTTTTGTTCAAATGCACGCTCCTTTGGACATCGGTAAACAGCATACCATATGCCCAACGTATGCGGCATTCATGTCACAACGTAAAGCAAAAAGCTCTAGGCTTAACCCCTCTTCTTTGCGGATCTTTCTGATCCGCTCTCCAACAAGGGATGCTAGTTCGGCTGGTTCAGATTCAGGCTGATCTTTCGCTTTTTTCACAGAGAACACCTCATTTGCGGGCAATCATCAGATGCCACGGAACGTAAAGGTGAACTCCACAGGCTTGGTTACATCGGGAATATACTCCGGGTGGACATTGGCACCCCAGCTGTCATCACCGCCGACGCCCATCTGCTCGCCGATGGCACGAATCACCGTGTAATGGACCGGGGGCAGCTCGTAGGGATGCTTGGCACTCTCCATTTCATGGGGAGTGTAGGGCAGCGCAGAGAAAAACATGGGCTTTGCGGCATCTGCGGTAAACAGCAGCCCGCGACCCTTGCGGTCCACTACCTTTGCCCAGCGCACAGCGGTCTTTGCACCGCACTCCTGCGGCACAAGGTACTGTGCCATGTTGTCTGCGACCTTGTTCTGGTAAATGCCCAGCTTTGCACCATACTGACGATCCCAGTAGGTCTCCGCAGGGCCGTTTCCGTACCACTCCACCGTGTCGTAGTCAGCGTCAATCTTGAACAGTACGCCGAACTCCGGCATTGCTGCAAGTCCTTCCACCGGGTCATAGTGCAGGGTGGTCTGGATGCGGCCATCACCGAACACACGGTACTGCAGGCTGCACTCTGCTGCGGGGCTGGTCTGGAGGTTATAGAGATAGGTCACGACCACGCTGTCGGCTTCCACCTCGCAGGTGGGGTTCTGGAGGATGGTGCCGCCATGAACAGACGGAATCTCCTTGCCGATGCCCTTGGCGGTAGCGTACAGGCTTGCCAGCTTCCACTGACCGCGAACGCCGCCCATGTTGTTGCCGCAGTCGTTGTCGGTGGGAGCGCGCCAGAAGTTGGGACGGGGAATCTCCTGAATCATCTCTTTGCCGGCATAGCGGTAGGAAGTCAGACCGCCATTCAGATCGGAGAACAAAACATCGAAATTCTCACCCCGGACACCGATGTTGTGTGTACCGTGCGTAACGGTAAACGGCGTGACCTTCTTGCTGGGAATGGAACGGACCACAGCGATCACACCCTGTCCAAAGGCGACTTCATGGCCCTTCTTTGCCCAGCTGGTGTCCTCCTTCAAACGGAAGCTGATGGTCACTGCATATTCACCGGGGAGCGCAGGAACCATAAACGGCAGCGGGAAGCTGGAACGCTCTTCGGGAGCAACATCAATATGGGTCAGTTCCTGCTGCTGATACAGCTTTCCATCGCGATGCAGCAGAGCAACGCAGTCGAAAGCATCCGTAGAGGTGAACAGGTTCTTGTTCCAGACTTCGAAGCCAGAGTTGTCGATGGAAACGGCGATGTTCTGATAGCAGAACTTGACCTCCTGCATCTTGGGAGAAGGAGCGCGGTCACCACCGTAGGCAATGCCGTTTCCGCTGAAATTATAGTCGGTAGGACGCTCGCCGAAGTCGCCGCCGTAGGCTTGGAACCACTTGCCGTAGCGGTCTTTTTTCCAGATGGACTGGTCGATGTAATCCCAGATAAAGCCGCCCTGATAGCCGCAGTCCTTCTGGTCGGCAAGTTCCGTGTACTTGTGCAAAGCACCGTTGGAGTTGCCCATAGCATGAGAATATTCGCACTCGATATAAGGCCGCTTATCGCCCTGTGCCAGATACTCTTTAATGTCCTTCACAGTGCTGTACATATGGCTCTCGATATCGGTGGTTTCGAGGAAGCGGGGATCATTGACCACACCTTCGTAATGCACCAGACGGGTGTCATCAAAGCGGCGGACCATCTCTGCCATCTGGAGCAGGGTCTCACCACCAAACGATTCGTTGCCCAGAGACCAGATCAGAACAGCAGGATGATTTTTGTCACGCTGGTAAGTGGAATTCATGCGGTCAAACAAGACAGCTTTCCACTCCGGCTTATCATTGGGCAAAACGCCCTCGATGCCGCGAATGCCCGCCTGATGAATGTCCCATGTGCCATGGGATTCCAGATTGTTCTCTGCGATCAGATACAGACCATACTCGTCGCACAGGTCGTACAGTGCATCCTGATTCTGGTAATGGCTGGTGCGGATGGCATTGATGTTGTTCTGCTTCATGGTGATGATATCCCGAAGCAGTTCCTCATGGGTGTGTACGCCCACAGCACGACCCGTAATGGAGCTGAACTCATGACGGTTGGCACCCTTGAACACGATGCGCTTGCCGTTGAGCAGCATCCGATTGTTCTTCAACTCGAACTTGCGGAAACCGACTTTCTGCCCAGTCACCTCTACCAGATGGCCTGCATCGTCCAGCAGCTCAATTTCCAGTTCATACAGAGCCGGGTCCTCTGCACTCCACAGGTAGGGACTCTCCACCGCATGGCTGAACAGAGCAGAGCCGCCGTTCAGTGCGATTTTTTCGGAGAACACTTCCAGCTCACTGCGGCGCAGGGTCAGACGAGCTGCGCCCTTACCCTCCACCTGCAATGCAACTTCCAGCGTGGAATGAGTAAAATCATCCCCTGCAAACAGCGTTTTGACGGATACATCTTCCAGATGCACGGTGGGGATGGCGTACAGCCACACGCTGCGGAAGATGCCGGAGAAGCGGAAGAAGTCCTGATCTTCGCACCAGCTGGAGGAAGTCCACTTGAACACCTGCACAGCAAGTTTGTTTACGCCCGGCTGGAGATAGGGAGTCAGATCGAATGCGTGTGCGGAGAAGCTGTCCTCGGTGTAACCCACATAAGACCCGTTCAGCCAAAGAGCCATGCCGCTTTCCACACCCTCGAACTCGATGTGGACGGGCTTGCCCTGCATGGATTCCGGCAGCTCGAAGTATTTTACATAGCTTGCCACCGGATTGAACCGCTGCGGGATCTCACCCGGCTGTACTTCTTCACGGCCATCCCACGGATACTGAATATTCGCGTACTGGGGAATGTCGTAGCCCTCCATCTGGATGTGTGCCGGAACATGAATGTCATCCCAGCCGCTGCAATCGTAATCCGTCTTTTCAAAGCCGGGGATGGCACTGGTGTAGTTCTTTGCGTAGGCGAATTTCCAGATACCGTCCAGCTTCAGCGCCAAAGAAGAGGAGCCTGTCCGATATTCTTCGCGGGAAGCGTAAGTACGGAAACTTGCATGAGCATTCAGCACGTTTTCCTTGAAAAAGGTGGGGTCTTTTACTTTTGCAAAATCAAATGCAGCCATAGTATTTCCTCATTTACCTTTTATAATTTTATAATATTTCTCCAGCCTCCCCGGAGGAATCGCTGGATTCCTCCGGGGAACAGCAGATGAAGGAGAAATGATAATGGCTTGTTATCAGACTGCTGCACGCAGTTTTTCATTTGCTTCTTCGACCTTCATACGAGAGAGAATGAAGGTGATGATGGCATCCAGAGCAAACGGAATCACCAGATACATGATCTTCAGCATATTGATGCAGGAATCCGGCTGAACGGTCAGAGCGCTGTCAAAATGGCTTGCAGCCAGCAGCCAGCCGGTGATGGCAGTACCCAGACCGCCGCCCAGCTTCACACCGAGAGAAGTGCAGGAGTACATCGTGCCATCCACGCGCTTATGCTTCGTCAGCCAAGTATATTCAGAGCAAGCAGCAATCACAGCGTTCATATCGCCCTGCCAAGGACCCTGACCAAGAGCTGCGATTGCAGTAAAGAGCAGCATCAAGGTCACATTGCCGCTGCCCATGTAACCAGCTACAGCAACCAGTGCACGAGAAATCGTTGCCAGAGTATAGCTCATTACATTCAGCTTATACATTCCATTCCACTTTGCAACCAAGGTCGGGGTGAACACCAGTGCGATGATCAGAGGAATGTTGATTGCCCAAGAGAATACACCGAACAGATTCTGGTTGCCAAGGATGTAGGTTGCATAGTAGGTACCCATGCTGATCATGGCACCGTAGATCTGCTGCAAAATGTAGGTGACGCAAATCATCATATAATATTTGTTACCAGCAAGCAGCTTTGCAGCCTGAACCAGATTGTACTTTTCGTCCTGCTCGATTTCCTTTTTGTCGGTGGTATCCACCAATTCGCCTTCCGGCAGTTCCTTCACGGAGAAAACGGAGAGGGTGTTGACAAGCAGACCGATGATGGCGTAGATGATTGCAACAGTGCGCCAACCGGCAGCACCACCGCCCAATGCCGTAACAGCACCCAGCGTGATGGACTGGATGAGCAGGCTGGTGGCAAAGGCGAACATGAAACGCCAAGAACCCATCTCGACCTGTTCGGCACTGTTCTTCGTGACGAGAGCAGTCAGTGCAGAGTAAGCAATGTTGTTGGCAGTGTAGAATACAGCGTTCAGCAGAGTATATGCGATCAGGAACCATGCGTACTGTGCAAACTGTCCCAGATTGGTCGGGATGGCGAAAATTGCCACCAGCGTAATGGCACAGCCAATGTAGCCGTACAGCATCCAAGGACGGGCTTTGCCCATCTTAGAATGCGTTTTGTCAATCAAAGAACCAAAGAAAATGTCCGTCACACCGTCCAGCAGTTTGGAAACTGCAATCAGAGTGCCGACAATACCGGGGTTCAGGCCAACGGTGTTGGTCAGATAGATCATGACGAAGGAGGACAGGAATGCATACACCACGTTGCCTGCAATATCGCCTGAACCATAGCCGACTTTATTATACCACTTTAGATAACGTTTCTCAGTCATTGTGCTTTCTCCCATCTTGCTTGTTTTGTGTGGGCGCGACCAATCTGCTGCGCACTTCAGACTGGAATCCTCATTACGCAAGTTGCCCAAATCTCTTGCGTTTCGTCTGAAAATATTATAGAATCTAATGGAACGAAAAGATATAGACAAGATGGAACAAAATATGCACAAAATCAAAGAGTTTGTAATTTTTTGATAGAACATTTTCCAAATCACTGTAAAATCTCTGAAGATGAGGAGGACGCAGGGATGTATTTCAACTCAGGATATTTGAACAACTCCCGTTTGGATTTCAAAGACAACTCAAAGCCGCTGGTCGTAGGCAGTTGCGGCACTTATCGCTTGAAAAAACGCCCTAAGCTACCTACTTTTTGGGCAAAGGGTCGCAGAGACTATCAAATCCTCTATGTGGCATCTGGTAAAGCACACTTCTGGTTCGATGGTGTTGAGGAAGTGGTGACTTCTGGACACATGGTGCTTTATCAGCCGAAAGAAATCCAGAAGTATGTCTACTATGTAGAAGATCATCCAGAGGTGTTCTGGATTCACTTTACAGGATATGATGTCAAAAACATCCTGAACTATCACGGAATACCATTGGACAAGCACGTTTTTTACAGCGGCACACTGCCGGATTACAAAATGCTGTTCCGAAAGATCATCCGGGAACTGCAACAATGTGAATATGGCTATGAAGACTATATTGCTTCTCTCTTCAACATCATTCTGCTTTTAGTAAGCAGGCAACAGCAGGAAAGCGAGAAAACAACTACAAGCATCCCCGAAGAAATCGAAGCCGCCGTTGCCTACTTTAACGAGAATTATAATACAAAGGTCAGTGTGGACGATTACGCAGAATCGCTGCATATCAGTACGAACTGGTTTATCCGTAATTTTAAGCAGTACATGAAAATAAGCCCTGCACAATACATCCTGTCCCTTCGGATGGTAAATGCACAAAGCTTATTGGAGAACACCGAATACAATATTGGAGAAATTGCAGAGATCGTAGGGTATGATAACCCACTCTATTTTAGCCGGGTATTCAAGAAAGAGTATGGTGTCAGTCCGGCACAGTACCGAAAGAATCTGGAAGAATCTACTGAAAAATGAGAAAGATTCCTTATAAATAAGGAGAGTAGAACCATGCCGATAAAAAATGCGATTCACAGCCAACAAGTCTACGACCCAACGGATGAATCCATCATGGCAGAGCAGGAACTTTGCATGGATATTTTCAGCTTGCGTTTTCCTGTTCGTCAAGAATGCGCCAGCCGTCCATCAGGTCTGAATTTTCCATAATAAAGGTGTGGGCGGTGTCCTGTCCCCACGAGTTGTCGTATTTCAGCATCAGATAATCGCTCAACTCGGTTCGATTTTTGAACTTCAACAAGCGATACGGCTCCTGAAAAGCGACCTTTTCGACGAAATATACCGCATCCGATGTGGGAAGCATAACGCCGACATGACCGATCATAAGAGAATTGTCCGTTTCAGAGAACTGATCGTGCAGGACCACGGAGACGAGACGGATCTTATCATCTTCTACGAAGGAGAGACCGCGTTTCTTCCATTCCTGCTGAATCGTTTTCAAATGGGTAGGAACATCGGTCGTATTAGTGGTTTTAACCGGGGCGAACAGCGCATCAAACTTTTGCCGTTCGTCGCCGCAAAGGGATTCCGGGTCAGAATCCAGTGTTTCATAGTCCATAAACAGGGTGTCCTCGGCTGAGTCAAGGTCTGCCGTGCCCGTGACAGTGATGAAATCACCGAACAGCCCACAAGCAGTGATCCGACAGTTCCAGCCGGGGAAGGTATTATATTTTTCCGTCCATGCGTCCTGCATGGAGTAAGGATCGTATTTCAGATCCAAAGGCTTGGCGTTTTCAAACCCTGTGGTGAGCCATGCCGGGTCCACAGCATTGTTGAACTTTTGCACATGATCAAAGAAGGTCTGTATCCGCAGATCGGATACGCCGGCATCCTGCAAAAGTTTGGAAAGAAGATCCTGTGTATCCGAATCTGCCAAATTGGAGTATTCGATTTGCTGAAGGACAGGCAGAGAAGTTTTTGGAGTGCAGCCCCCTGCCAGAAACGCACCGCAAAAAAGTGCAGCGGAGCAGACAAGAAAAGTTCGACGTTTCAAAAATGGTCACCTCGTTGTGTTTTTCGGAAAGTTTCTTTGAGTGCCGGAGTCTCAACCATAAGCGAAGAGAGCAACGCCGTTGGTCTCGTAACGAATGGTATCACAGATAAACAAAGAAAATCAATGACTTCTGTCGTATTTGACCATATATAATGTTGCAGTATCCATATCCCATACGGCTAACGTCCATGTGGGGGAAAGATAATGCGGCAGTTTTCTGAACGATTTTATTCATGAGAAAAGTCAATAGGTCGTAATTGCGATGTGTGTGTGGCTTTCCTCCGTATAGGATTTGAAGAGTCAGGAAGATCCATATGGCATCTTTTCCAGACCGATTTCACAGAGATAATGCTGCTCTTCTGAGATGTGCTTCTTCTTTTTCATACATTCTTTCGCTTGTATCATGCCGGGCAGATGTTCTTCGGCGGGGCTTCTTCCAAGAAAAATCACTCGTGAAGATTGAAACGGGAGTTTTATGGTACGCAGTGCCAGCAAGCAAGATGGAGGGGCCGTGCCCCGACAAGTTCGGATTTGTCCAGTTCTGCTGGCTTTTTTGCTGCAACAAAAGGCCGGGGCAGGGGAGAACCCTCTGTCCCGGCCTTTCTGCGCGATGCGGGGGCCGTCAGCCCTCCATCTTGTGCTCCACGAAGTCGCCCACCATCTTGTCCAGCTGGCTCACGGCGTGCTCGGCACCCTTGGCGATCTTGCGGGCGGTGCGGCGCATCTGGCGCTGGCTCGTGTTGGTGGCCATGACGCCGGCGGCACCCAGTGCGGCACCGGCGGCCATGCCGATCAGGAGCGGGGCGGTGGAGCTTGTGCGTTCATTTTTCATAGGAGGCACTCCCTTCGAATCAAAATTTTTGGGCTGCGAGGATAGTATTTCCGCCAAAGGATTCACTATACGCTTTTTTTGTGCAGGAAAATGTGGTATACTGTATGATATGCTGATAAACTGGGCCGGTTATGGGCTGGCTTGGTTTATGGGAAAAGGCATATTCTGCGAAGGAGGTTTCTTTTTTGCTGAAGATAACGGAACCGAAAAAAGTTCTCTGCATCCATGACCTTTCCGGTGTGGGACGCTGCAGTCTGGCGGTCATCCTGCCGGTGCTCAGCGTCATGGGCATCCAGCCGGTGGCGCTGCCCACGGTGGTGCTCTCCACCCACACCGGCGGCTTCGGGACACCGGCCCGTCTGGACGGCTGCGCCTACGGCGAGGCCGCACTGGAACATTACCGGGAGCTGGGGCTGAGCTTTGACTGCATTTACACCGGCTACCTCGGAGGCGAGGAGCAGGCCGCGCTGGCCGAAAAGGCCTTTGACCTCTGGCCCTCGGCCTATAAGGTGGTAGACCCCGTGATGGGCGACAACGGCAAGGCTTACTCTACCGTGACCCCGGCCTTCATCGACCGGATGCGGCAGCTCTGCCGCCGGGCCGACCTCATCCTGCCCAACGCCACCGAGGCCGGTCTGCTGCTGGAAAAAGAGCTGCCTGCCCAGCTGGACGAGGAAAGCGCCCGGGCGCTGGCCGATGAGTTGGCGGCGTCGGTGACCCCCAACGTGGTGGTCACCGGCCTGCAGCTGGATAAGTACATCGCCTGCGCCGGTGCAGGCCGCGACCGCTTCGTGGTCAAGAAGCTGCATATTGCCCGCAGCTTCCCCGGCACGGGCGACCTCTACGGTGCGGTGCTCATCGGCTCGCTCATCCAGGGCAACGCCCTGAGCGCGGCGGCAGACAACGCGGCAGAGTTCGTGGCGCTGGCCATCCAGAAAACGCCCTGCGACCAGGACACCCGCTTCGGCGTCTGGTTCGAGCCGCTGCTGCCCCGCCTGTGTCCGATGCGGGAGGAGTAAACAGCGATGAGTGAAAAACCGACCCTGAATATCGTTCTGGTGGAGCCGCGCATCCCTCAGAACACCGGCAACGTGGCCCGCACCTGTGCCTGCACGGCCTGCCGCCTCCATCTGGTGGGGCCGATGGGCTTTGCCATCGACGATAAGAAGCTCAAGCACGCCGGGCTGGATTACTGGCACTATCTGGACATCAGCTACTACGACAGTCTGGATGACTTCTTCTCGAAGAACGATGGGCCTTTCTACTACTTTACGACCAAAGCGCCCCAGCGCTACACCGACATCGCCTACCCGGACGGGGCTTACCTTGTGTTCGGGCGGGAAGATGCCGGTCTGCCGGAAGCGCTGCTGGCAGCCAATCAGGAGCACTGCATCCGGATGCCCATGCGGGACACCTGCCGCAGCCTGAACCTGTCCAACAGCGTCGCCGTGGGCGTATACGAGGTACTGCGCCAGTGGGACTTCCCGGAGCTGCTGGACCACGGCCACCTGCGAGACTACGAATGGAAATGAGGAACACTATGAGCAAAATCGCGATTTTGACCGACTCCTCCTGCGACATCCCGCAGGAGCTGGCCGAGAAATACGGCATCGACATTATGGGCTTCCACATCCTGCTGGACGACGAAGACATCGTGGAGCGTGAAAAGTACACCCCCGAGGAGTTCTACGACAAGATGCGCGCAGCCAAAGGCATCCCCTCCACGGCTGCCATCACCCCCATCCAGTTCTGTGAGAAATACTGCCAGTATGTGGATGAGGGCTACACCGATGTCATCCATGTCCCCATCAACCGCTCCGGCTCTTCCACCTACAACAACGCCGTCATGGCGCAGGGGATGCTGCGGGAGGAGCGCCCGGAACATCACCTGAACATCCATCTGCTCGACCCCCACACCTACTCGATGGTGTTCGGCTGGTATCTGTGCGAGATGGCCCGCAAACTGCAGAACGGCGCGGAGCTCCGCCACGTCATCAGCGAGTTTGAGACCCAGATGAACAAGATGGAGGTCATCCTCGGACCCTACAGCCTCAAGCAGATGAAGAAGAGCGGCCGCATCTCTGCCGCCGCCGCGGTCATGGGCGAGCTGATGGGCATTCGTCCCATCATCACCCTCATCGACGGCAAGACCAGGGTGGAGAGCAAGGTGCGCGGCGATGACAAGGTCATCCCCGCCATGATCGACCTGTGCAAAAAGCGCACCGAGGGCGTGGAGGACTTCGATTATATGATCGGCCACACCTCCATCCCCCAGGCCGCTGAGCTGGAAAAAGCCTGCCGCAAAGCCTTCGGCAAGGCTCCGCTCGCTACCTTCAATCTGGGCGGCGTCGTCTCGGCCAACACCGGCCCCGACACCCTTGCGCTGGTCTATGTGGGCAAGCCCCGGGACTGAGCATATCACGGAAAGACTGCTGCTGTGCGGCAGTCTTTTTTCGTATCGCCGTTGCATTCCGGCCCAAACTATGGTATAATTCTTCACGCTGTGCCTGCGGGTACGGCTCCTTAAAGAGCAACTTAGGATTTTAGGCTCCCCGGCGTGTCTCGAACCATGCCGGGCCAAACCCACGGGGGCTGGCGGTCCCCGCGCGGTCAAAATCAAACCGCTGGAGTTATACTATGAAAAATCAGAACCTTTCCGTCCGTAAACTGGCCCGCTGCGGCATGGTCGCAGCCCTTTACGTCGTGCTCTGCATGGCACTGCAGCCGTTCTCTTACGGCGCGGTGCAGGTGCGTGTGGCCGAGGCGCTCTGCCTGCTGCCCGTGTTTGGTGCCGAGTACATTTTCGGCGTGGTGCTGGGCTGCTTCCTGGCAAACCTGCTGGGCTCCACCATCGTGGACGTCATCTTCGGCACTCTGGCCACCCTGCTGGCCTGCCTCGTGACCTACAAGCTGCGGAACATCCGCTTCAAGGGTCTGGCCCTTGCGGCCTCGCTGCCCCCGGTGGTCTTCAATGCCGTCATCATCGGTATCGAGATCGCGGTGATGTTCCCGGACCCCTCTTCCAGCGCACCCCTCTGGCTGGCCTGCGTCACCAACGGTATCTCCGTGGGCATCGGTGAGCTCATCAGCTGCACCGTGCTGGGCGTTCTGCTGGTCCGCATCATCGAGGCAAGCCCGGCGGTCAGGAAGGTCTTCGAGTCCTGAACTTGATCCCTTCCGGCGGGCGGGCCTGATCGAGCAGGCCCTCTGCCGGGGCATGAAAGGCTATTTTATCGGGTTGCTCGGCCTTTCGGATGATCGATATAGAACGGCGAAGCGCCGCACGGGAAACTGTGCGGCGCTTTTTCTGCCCCTTGACTTTACAACAATGAAGTGCTTTATTATAAAGCATGGAAAGGAAGCCTGCCTGCAGTTCCGGCGCAAATTCTGATGCGCGGGGAGGGGAGAGGGCAGGCAGAACGGAATACATGGAAAAAGACCTCACCAGCGGCAGCGTGCTGAAAAACATCTTCACCTTCTCGCTGCCCTATCTGCTCTCGTACTTTTTGCAGACCCTCTACGGCATGGCAGACCTCTTCATCATCGGCCGGTTCGAGGGGGTGGCAAGCACCACCGCTGTCTCCATCGGCAGTCAGGTGATGCATATGATCACTGTGATATTGGTGGGCGTGGCGATGGGTACCACCGTCTGCATCGGCCGGTCCGTGGGTGCAGGCGACAAACAGCAGGCCGCGAAGGTCATCGGCAACACCGTCACCCTCTTTATGGTGGGCTCTGTAGTGCTGGCGGCGGCGCTGGTGGGCCTCGTGGACCCCATCGTCCGGCTCATCTCCACCCCGGAGGAGGCCGTGACCGGTACGACGGCCTACCTCACCATCTGCTTCATCGGCATCCCCTGCATCACAGCCTATAACGTACTGGCGTCGATTTTCCGGGGGATGGGCGACTCCCAAAGCCCCATGTACTTCATCGCCGCGGCCTGCGTGGTGAACATCGGGCTGGACTTCTTCTTCATGGGGGCGCTCCGCCTCGGCCCGGCAGGCGCAGCACTTGGCACGACGCTCTCGCAGGCCGTGAGCGTTTTGCTGGCCCTCTGCGTCATTTTGAAGCGCAAGAGCATCAGACTGTCAAAAAGCGACTTTTGCCCCCGGAAGGCCACGATGAAAGACATCCTTTCCATCGGCCTGCCGGTGGCGGCGCAGGACGGCTTTATTCAGGTGTCCTTCATGCTCATCACCATCATGGCGAATCAGCGCGGCCTTACCGACGCGGCGGCGGTGGGCATCGTGGAAAAGATTATCAGCTTCCTCTTCCTCGTCCCCAGCTCCATGCTCTCCACCGTGTCGGCGTTGGGCGCCCAGAACATCGGCGCGGGCAAGTACGACCGGACGGACGACATCCTCCGGTACGCCATCGCCATCGGCGTGGGCTTCGGTGCGGTGATGGCCCTTCTGATGCAGTTCATCGCCCCCAGTATGGTGCGGCCCTTCACCTCCGACGAGGCGGTGGTGAAGGGCCGGTGCGGCCTACATCCGCAGCTACATCTTCGACTGCCTGTTCGCGGGCATCCAGTTCAGCTTCAGCGGCTATTTCTGCGCCTGGGGCAGGTCGGGGCTGTCGTTTCTGCACAACACCCTCTCCATCCTGCTGGTGCGTGTGCCGGGCGCATGGCTGGCCTGCCGGTTCTTCCCCCAGACCCTCGTGCCGATGGGTCTTGCCCCGGCCTGCGGCTCGCTGTTCTCCAGCATCGTCTGCGTCCTGCTCTACCGCTGGATGAAGAGGCAGAATAAACCTACAGGGGACAAGGATTGAGTCCACGCCGAAACGTGGTACAATAATATTACCAGTGAAATACTAGGGATTTCACACAAAGAAACGAAAGAGCGCTGATTCTACTGCGCGTCGGTTGCGCGGGAGGGTGCGGACCGGTACAATAAAGCCAGAAACGGACGAAGAACGTCTGACAGGAGGCAAAACGTATGTACGAACTGGACAAGGCCGCATTCGGCCATTTTCTGGCACAGCTGCGCAGAGAAAAGGGGATGACCCAGAAGGAGCTTGCCGCGACGCTGTACGTGTCCGACAAGGCCGTCAGCAAGTGGGAACGGGGACTGAGTGTGCCGGACATCTCGCTGTTGGTGCCGCTGGCCGAGCAGCTGAACGTGACGGTGGCCGAGCTTCTGCAGGGACGCCGGGTAGAGGAGGAACAGCGCTTCACCCGCGAGGAGACCGAAGACCTCATCCGCAAGGCGCTGACCTTTTCGGCAGAGCCGCCGGAGCGCCGTCAGGCGCGGACGAAGAAGTATCTGCCGGTGTATGTCATCTGCTGCGTGCTGGGCGTCGCAGAAGCGCTGGCCGTCTGGGCGGCGGGATTGGCCGACATCGAGGGAGCGCTGGCTCTGCTCATCATCGGTGTGGTTTTCGGCGTCGTCTACGGGGCATATGCCATGTTCTGGATGACCGAGACCCTGCCCCGCTACTACGACGAGAACCGCATCTGCAACTTTGCACAGGGTGCGTTCCACATCCACATCCCGGGCATCTATTACAACAACCGAAACTGGAAGCACGTCCTGCGGGCGTTCCGGGTCTGGTCGATGGCGTCGCTGGTGCTGGTGCCACCCTGCACGGCGGGGGCAGTTTTCGTTGAGCGTACCACCGGCTGGCAGGTGTGGGTCGCGGTGCTGGTGGTGTATATCGCCTCGCTGTTCGGGGCTATCGTGATACCGGCGAAGAGGTTTGAGTGAGGGAGAGGCTTTCGGGAAGGCTGTCCTTCGTACAACCTCTCAGTCTGCTTCGCAGACAGCTCCCCTGGTAGGGGAGCCTCTGGCGAAGAGGAAAAGCTTTGCGGAATGCCAAGGCCTCCCCTCGATAGGGGAGGTGTCAGCGCTTCAGCGCTGACGGAGAGGTTTTCCTCCCTCTCTGAGACCCGCATATTATCTGGCCAAGTGACAAATTATCGACGATGCATCGGCAAAAAAGTCGCTTGGCCAAGGTGGCCAAATGGGCGATGCTGACCAAGTGACTCACTTGGCCAATGGGAGTCACTTGGCCAAACTGGCCAACTGGCAAAATATAACGTAACTATATTATTAAATGGTCACTTGGCCACATGATCTACTACAGTATACAGGAGAAACTTATATGCTCAAGGATTCACAGCTCGACCTCTGCGGACGGGTGGATTTTGCCCGCACGACACCGCTGCTGACGCGGGACGAGGCGTTCTCGTTTGCCTGCGCAGGCTGCGGCGGCTGCTGCCGGGGGCGGGAGGACATCGTGCTGTCGGGCTTCGACCTCTGGCGAATCGCGGGTCGGCTGCGCCTGCCGCCCCAGACCGTGGCCCGGGCCTTCTGCCGCGCGTCTATCGGGCAGGTGAGCCATCTGCCGGTGCTGCGGCTGGCCCCCGTGAAGGAGGAGCGGAACAACTGCCCTTTCCTCACCGAGAACCACTGCGCCATCCACGACGCCGAACCGCTGGTCTGCGCCCTCTACCCGCTGGCGCAGGAGATCAGCAGGGAAGGGGAGGTGAGCTATTTTTTGCAGCCCACCGGCTGCGGAGGGCGTGTCATCGAAGCCAAAGTGGAGGACTATCTGGCCCGCTACGACGTCCCTGCCCGGGAAAAGACCGACGTCCGCTGGGCGCAGACCTGCATGGACCTGGAAGACGTGGTGGAGCCGCTGGATGCCGCCCTCGAGCCGCCCCTGCGCCGCCGAATGCAGGCGAAGCTCTGGCAGGCACTCTATTTTAAGTTTGACTATGAGAAAGAGTACCTCCCTCAGCTGGAAGAAAACCTCGTCTGGCTGGGCGCAGAGCTGCAAAAACTGACGGACTATCAGCAGAGAAGAAACACCTATCGAAAAAAGTGATAGATATATTCATTTTAATAGATAATTAGAACCGAAACGGCGTTGCCATCGGACGGAAATCGTGATATACTTCACGAGTGTAAAGCAGAGGCTCTCTGCTGGACATTCAAATGCTTTTCGGCGCGGCGTCCTGTTGCCGCGTATATGGAAAAATGAGGGAGTAATCATTATGCGTAAAATCACTCGTCGTTCGTTTCTGGCTGCTGCCGCTGTCTGCGGCGCTGCTGCTGCCCTGACCGCCTGCGGCGGCTCTTCTGCATCCTCCACGGCTGCTTCTTCTGTGGCATCTTCTGCCGCAGCCGGCTCCGCTGCCGCTTCCGGCGACACCTACACCATCGGCATCTGCCAGCTGGTGCAGCACGCCGCTCTGGACGCTGCAACACAGGGCTTTGAGGACGCTCTGACCGCAGAGTTCGGCGACAACGTGAAGTTCGACTTCCAGAACGCACAGGGTGACTCCGCTACCTGCGCCACCATCGCCAACGGCTTCGTTTCCTCCGGCGTTGACCTCATCATGGCAAACGCTACCCCCGCTCTGCAGGCTGCACAGTCTGCCACCAACGAGATCCCCGTTCTGGGTACTTCCGTCACCGAGTACGGCGTGGCTCTGGGCCTGACCGACTTCTCCGGCACCGTCGGCGGCAACATCTCCGGCACCTCTGATTTGGCTCCGCTGGACCAGCAGGCCGATATGATCGTGGAGTGGATGCCCGACGCCAAGAAGGTCGGCCTGCTGTACTGCTCCGCTGAGGCCAACAGCCAATATCAGGTGGACGAGGTCCAGAAGTATCTGGAGGCCAAGGGCGTCACCGCGACCCAGTACGCTTTCTCCGACTCCAACGACCTGTCTTCCGTCTGCCAGAAGGCCGCTGACGAGAACGACGCTCTGTATGTCCCCACCGACAACACCGTCGCTGCCAACACCGGCATCGTGGACGGCATCTGCCGCCCGGCCAAGAAGCCCGTCTTCGCCGGTGAGGAGGGCATCTGCGCCGGCTGCGGCGTGGCCACCCTGTCTATCAGCTACTACGACCTGGGCTACACCACCGGCGAGATGGCTGTCAAGATCCTGAAGGGCGAGTCCAATGTCTCTGATATGCCCATTGAGTACACCGATGTGACCAAGAAGTACAACAAGACCATCTGTGACGACCTGGGCCTGACCGTTCCCGAAGGCTATGAGGCCATCGAGGGCTGATAAGGGATAACCTCTCCGTCACACCTGACGGTGTGCCACCTCCCCTATCGAGGGGAGGCCTTGGCATAGCGGAAAGCCTCATCTCTTCGCCAGAGGCTCCCCTACTAGGGGAGCTGTCGAGCGGCAGCGAGACTGAGAGGTTTAACCACTAAAAAAACAGCGGAGAAGAGCGGTTTTCTCGCTCTTCTCCGCTTTCCCGTATCAAACGGGTCTATAAAAAAGTGTAATTTAGGAGGAATCATTTTGGAAATGCTTGCAAGACTGGCGAACCTGCCCGGTGCTCTGCCGGGTGCGTGCGCACAGGGCCTCATCTGGGGCATTATGGCCATCGGCGTTTATCTCACCTACCGCATCCTTGATGTGGCGGACCTGACCGTGGACGGCTCCTTCGGCACCGGCGGCGCAGTCTGCGTCATGTGCCTGCTTTCGGGCCAGAACATCTGGGTGTCCCTGCTGGCTGCCGTGCTGGCGGGCCTCGCCACCGGCCTTGTCACCGGCCTGCTCCACACCTTTATGGGCATCCCGGCCATCCTGTCCGGCATCCTGACTCAGCTGGCCCTCTATTCCATCAACCTGAAGATCATGGGCAAGGCCAACCAGTCCATCAACGTGGACAAGTATGACCTGCTCATCTCCCTGCGCTGGGTCAAGGAGTTCGCGCTCCACAACCCCATCATCATGGTCATTCTGGTGTCGGCTGTGGTCATCGCCGTGCTGTACTGGTTCTTCGGCACCGAGCTGGGCTGCGCCATCCGCGCCACCGGCTCCAACCCCGCCATGTCCCGCGCACAGGGCATCAACACCAACTTCAACATCGTGCTGGGTCTGGCCGTCTCCAACGCTCTGGTGGCGCTGTCCGGCGCTCTGCTGAGCCAGTATCAGGGCTTTGCGGATGTCGGCATGGGCCGCGGCGCGATCGTTATCGGTCTGGCAGCTGTCATCATCGGCGAGGCTGTGTTTGGCCGCATCTTCCACAACTTCGCCCTCAAGATGGTGTCTGTCTCTCTGGGTGCCATCATCTACTACATCGTCATCCAGCTGGTGCTGACCCTCGGCTTTGACGCAAACCTGTTAAAGCTGCTGAGCGCATCTGTCGTGGCTGTCTTCCTCGCCGTGCCGTACTGGAAGGGCAAATATTTCGCAAAGCCTGCGGCCAAAAAGGCAAACAAGGAGGGCGCAAACAATGCTTGAGATACAAAATGTTTCCAAGACCTTCAACGCAGGCACCGTCAACGAGAAGACGGCCCTGAACGGCCTGAACCTGAAGCTGAATGAGGGCGACTTCGTCACCGTCATCGGCGGCAACGGCGCAGGCAAATCTACCATGCTGAACGCCGTCGCCGGCGTCTGGCCCGTGGACTGCGGCAAGATCATCATCGACGGCGTGGACGTCACCCGTCTGAGCGAGCATCAGCGCGCCGCCTACATTGGCCGCGTCTTTCAGGACCCCATGACCGGCACTGCCGCCACCATGCAGATCGAAGAGAACCTCGCCCTTGCCGCCCGCCGCGGCAAGCCCCGTACGCTCCGCATCGGCATCACCAGGGCGGAGCGGGAGCAGTACCGTGAACTGCTCAAGAGCCTTGATCTGGGCCTCGAGAACCGTCTGACCGCCCGTGTGGGCCTGCTGTCCGGCGGCCAGCGTCAGGCGCTGACCCTCCTGATGGCCACCATGAACAAGCCCAAGCTCCTGCTGCTGGACGAGCACACCGCCGCCCTCGACCCCAAGACCGCCCTCAAGGTGCTGACCCTCTCGGCGAAGATCGTTGAGGAGAACCACCTGACCACCATGATGATCACTCACAACATGAAGGACGCCATCAAGTACGGCAACCGCCTTATCATGATGCACGAGGGTCACATCATCTACGACGTCTCCGGCGATGAGAAGAAGAACCTGCAGGTCTCCGACCTGCTGGCAAAGTTCCAGATCGCCAGCGGCGGTGAGTTTGCAAATGACAGAATGATCTTGTCCTGATAAGGAGCCCGGGTTGCGGCTCCCAGCGTCTGCTTCGCTGCCGCTCGCATCCTGCTGGCCGCGGCCCCAATAGCTCCTCCCTGTTTCCGCCACTGGCGGCGGTCGTCGCTGTTGCTTTTTTCTCCTGAACTTCACTTTCCTGATTTACAAAACAGGCCGAATCGTCTATAATAAAGGACGGCGGCCTGTTTTTGTGCAAAAACGGCCAAATCTAAGCACTGGGAGGAAATGCTGTGCTCATTCAACTCATCGAGGGCGTCTACCGCCTGTTGTGGGGCGACCTGCTCACCCTGCATCTGGGAAACGTGACCCTCAGTCTTTCGTTTATGGTCATCCTGCTGCTGACGGCGGGGGTGTTCTTCACCCTGCGCACGAGGCTTCTGCCGGTGCGGCTGTTCCGGGATATGCTGGCGGCGGTCTGCGAGAAGAACGACAAGGGCAGCGGCCTCTCGTCCTTCCAGACGCTGGTGGTGTCCACGGCCACCCGGGTGGGCATGGGCAATCTGGTAGGCGTCGTGGCGGCGGTGTCTGTGGGCGGTGCAGGCGCGGTGTTCTGGATGTGGGTGACGGCTCTGCTGGGCGCATCTACCTCCTTTGTGGAGTCCACGCTGGCCCAGAAATACAAGCAGCCCGACCACCTTTACGGCGGCTGGCGGGGCGGCCCGGCCTACTATCTCCACACCCTCGCGGAGCGCAAACGGGGCAGGAAGCTCCGCTGCTCGGTGGCGGCCTGCCTGTTCGCCGTGTCGGGCCTCATCTGCTGGTGCGGCATCAGTCAGGTGGTCAGCAACTCGGTGAGCGAGGCGTTCCAGAATGCGTTCTCCATCCCGCCGCTGGTCACGACGCTGGTGCTGACGGCGCTTGCGGCGGTCATCGTCCTGCGGAAGGAGGCCACCGTCAAGAGCCTCGACGTCATGGTCCCCATCATGGCGGGCTGCTACTTCGTCATGACCCTCTGGATCATCCTCACCCATCTGCCCCAGCTGCCCGGTGTCTTCGTCCGCATTTTCTCGGAGGCGCTGGGCCTGCGTCAGGCCGTGGGCGGCGGCTTTGGCGCTGTGGTGATGAACGGCATCAAGCGGGGCCTTTTCTCCAACGAGGCCGGTTCCGGTTCGGCCCCCTGCGCCGCTGCTGCTGCTGAGTGCGATGACCCCGTGAAGATGGGCCTCGTGCAGGCGCTGGGCGTCCTCATCGACACCATCGTCATCTGCAGCTGCACGGCCTTCGTGATGCTGCTGGCTCCCGAGAGCGTGACGAGCGGCCTGCAGGGTATGAACCTTTTGCAGGCGGCGATGCAGTACCATCTGGGCAGTTTCGGCGTCGTCTTTATCGCAGTGACGCTGGCACTGTTCAGCTTCTCTACTTTTATCGGCATCCTCTACTACGCCCGCTGCAACGTGGCCTATCTCTTCGGCGACAGCTGGTTCTGGCAGACGGCCTACAAGGTGCTGGCGCTGGTGATGCTGGTCGTCGGCGGTATGCAGGCCTACACCGTGGTGTGGGACCTCGGCGATGTGGGCATCGGCCTGATGACCATATTCAATATGCTGGCCCTCTACCCGCTGGCGGGCGAGGCGCTGACCGCCCTGCGGGAGTACGAAGCCAAAAAGAAACTCAAGTAAACAAAAAGCCATCGGCCCAGACAGCCGATGGCTTTCGTTTTATGCGCGGTGACCCAGCCGCATTTTGAAGTCGTTGTAGCCGAAGCGTACCAGCTCCCGGCAGGTGCCGTCCTCAGCCAGCGCCCAGATGGGCGGCAGGGGCATTCCGTTGAAGGTGTTGTTCTTGCAGGTGGTGTAGATGGCCATATCACCGAAGATGAGCCGGTCTCCCTCGGCAGGCGGGGCGTCGAAGCTGTAGTCTCCCACGACATCGCCCGCGAGGCAGGTCGGCCCGCCGAGGCGGATGGTGCAGGGCTTTTCGCCCGGCTCGCCCGCATCCAGCAGGGGAGGGCGGTAGGGCATCTCGATGACGTCCGGGGTGTGGCAGGCCGCAGACATATCGAGGATGGCGAGGCTGGTGTCACCGTTCTGCAGAGTGTCCAGCACTGTGGTGACGAGATAGCCCGCGTTCAGCGCCCACGCCTCGCCCGGCTCCAGGTAGACCTGTACGCCGTACTTCTCCTGCATCCGGGCGATGCAGGCTTCCAGCGTGGCAAGGTCATAGCCCGGGCGGGTGATGTGGTGTCCGCCGCCAAAATTGAGCCATTTCAGCCCCGGCAGCAGGTCGCCGAATTTCTCTTCCACAGCGTCCAGCGTCACGGCCAGAGCGTCGGCGTCCTGCTCACAGAGGGTGTGGAAGTGCAGGCCGTCCAGCAGGGCGGCGAGGCCCGGCTGTTTTGCCAGAGCCGCGTCCCACTGGGCGCGGGTGGTGCCGAGACGGCTGCCCGGGGCGCAGGGGTCATAGATGGCATGGCCTTCCTGCGTGGAGCGCTCCGGGTTGATGCGCAGACCGACGCTCTTGCCCGCCGCCTTGGCCGCAGGGCCGAACTTTGCCAGCTGGGCCGGGGAGTTGAACACGATGTGGTCGGCGTAATCCAGAAGCTCGTTGAACTCGTCCACCCGGTAGGCGGCGCAGAAGACGTGGTTCTCCTTCTCGGGCAGCTCTTCCTTGCCCAGACGGCTCTCGTAGAGGCCGCTGGCCTCAGTGCCTGCGAGGCAGGGTGCGAGAAGCGGGTAGAGGTCAAAGTTGGAGAAAGCTTTCTGCGCCAGCAGGATCTTGCAGCCTGTCCGCTGCTGGACCCCCAGCAGAATTTCGCCGTTGCGGCGCAGCTGGGCTTCGTCCAGCAGATAGCAGGGGGTGGGCAGGGAAGCGAGTGCGCCCTCCGAGAGGTTTGCCAGCCCCGCGAAGGGCGGGCGCGTATCGACCAGCCGCATCAGTCCACCAGAGCCGGGCTGTGGCTCTCAGAGCGGGGCAGACCGTACTTGTCCAGTGCGTCCAGATACGGGTCCGGGTCGAACTCTTCCACGGTGTGGACGCCCTTGGTGGTCCACTTGCCGGTCAGCAGCATCAGTGCGCCGCACATGGCCGGAACGCCGGTGGTATAGCTGATGGCCTGAGAGCCGACTTCCTTGTAGCACTCCTGGTGGTCACAGACATTGTAAATGTAGTAGGTCTTTTCCTTGCCGTCCTTTTTGCCCGTGAAGATGCAGCCGATGTTGGTCTTGCCCTTGGTGCGGGGGCCGAGGCTGGCGGGATCAGGCAGGAGGGCTTTCAGGAACTGGATGGGGACGATCTCCTGCCCGTTGAAGTTGATGGGGGTGGTGGAGAGCATCCCCACGTCCTCGAGGCAGCGCATATGGTCGAGATAGCTCTGGCCGAAGGTCATGAAGAAGCGGATGCGCTTTGCCTCCGGGATGTTCTTTGCCAGAGACTCGATCTCCTCGTGGTGGAGCAGGTACATATCCTTCTGGCCCACCTTGTCGAAATCGTACTCCCGCTTGATGCTCATGGCCGGGATCTCGACCCAATGGCCGTTCTCCCAGTAGCTGCCGGGGGCGGAGACTTCGCGGAGGTTGATCTCGGGGTTGAAGTTGGTGGCGAAAGCATAGCCGTGGTCGCCGCCGTTGCAGTCGAGGATGTCGATGGTGTCGATGGTGTCGAACTCGTGCTTCTTGGCGTAGGCGCAGTAAGCCTGAGTCACGCCCGGGTCGAAGCCGCTGCCCAGCAGGGCGGTGAGGCCGGCTTCCTCAAACTTTTTGGCGTAGGCCCACTGCCAGCTGTAGTCGAAGTAGGCGGAGAAGCCTGCCTCCTTGCAGCGCTTCTCATAGATGGCACGCCACGCGGGGTCGTCGGTGTTCTCCGGCTCGTAGTTGGCGGTGTCCATGTAGTTGACCCCGCAGGCGAGGCAGGCGTCCATGATGGTCAGATCCTGATAGGGCAGGGCGATGTTCATCACGAGGTCGGGCTGATAGCTCTTGATGAGGGCGATGACCTCGTCCACATGGTCGGCATCCACCTGTGCAGTAGTGATGTTGGTGGTGGTCTTGGGGGCAAGCTCTGCGGCCAGCTTGTCGCACTTGGACTTGGTGCGGCTGGCGATGCAGATGTCGGTGAACACTTCGGGGACCTGGCAGCACTTGTGGATGGCGACGGAGGCCACGCCGCCGCAGCCGATGATCAGAACTTTGCTCATGATGGTTTCTCCTTTATATCAAATTATTTTTTGTTAGACCTGAAACCCGGGCCAGCCCTTGTCGAGGGCGATCAGCAGCTCCCGCAGCACCTTGCAGGCCGTGGCCGTAGAGACGCCGGAGATGTCCAGCATGGGGGCCAGCTCATTGAGGTCAGCGCCCACGATGTTGGCTTTGGACACGGTGCGGATGGCGTCCAGCAGCTGCAAAAAGCTCACGCCGCCGGCCTCGGGAGTGCCGGTGCCGGGGAAGCAGGAGGGGTCGAGGCAGTCGAGGTCGATGGTGAGGTAGACCGGCTCTTTGGTGGCGCAGAGCTGTTCGGTGAGCTCGGCAAGGCCGGTGAAGTCGAACTTGTGCATCTCGGTATGCTGGGCCGCAAACTCGAACTCGGCCCGCTCGCCGCTGCGGATGCAGAACTGGTGGATGCGGCCGTCGCCCACGATCTCGTGGCAGCGGCGCAGCACACAGGCGTGGCTCAGCTTTGCACCGAGGTAGTCGTTCCGCAGGTCGGCGTGGGCGTCGAAGTGGATGATGTGGAGGCCGGGGTATTTCTCCGCCACGGCCCGCACCGCACCCAGCGTCACCAGATGCTCACCGCCCAGCAGGAGCGGAAGCTTGCCGTCGTGCAGGATCTCTGCCGCCCGGGCCTCGATGTCGGCAAGGGCGGCTTCGCTGGAGCCGAAGCAGAGCTCGAGGTCGCCGCTGTCGAAGATGTCGAAGTCGGTCAAATCGGCGTTCTGGTAGGGGCTGTAAGTCTCGAGGCCAAAGCTCTCGTGCCGGATGGCCGACGGGCCGAACCGTGCGCCGGGGCGGTAGCTGGTGGTGGAGTCGAAAGGTGCGCCGTAAAGCACGATGTCGGCGGCGCGGTAGCTGCTGTCGCAGCCGATAAAGGTTTCAACATTGGGTGAGATCATTTGGGTTCCTCCACTTCGCGCAGCATCTCCTCGAGGAATGCCGGCAGATAGAAAGCTCCGACGTGGAGCCGGGTGGTATAGTAGCGGGTGCGCAGATTGAGCGCCTTCCATGCGTCGGCGTCCAGGTCGTCGATGGGGTGGTACTTCTTGCTGGCAAAGCCGAAGAGCCAGTAGCCGGCGGCGAAGGTCGGGATGTGTGCCTGATACACCCGGCTGACGGGGAAGGTGGACGCGATGCGCTTGTGGCTGCGCTGCATGGCGCTGGCGTCCTCGGTGTAGAAGGGACTGCCCTGCTGGTTGACCATGATGCCGTCCTCTTTCAGGGCGTTGAAGCAGCTGCCGTAGAACTCCCGGGTGAACAGGCCCTCGGAGGGGCCGAAGGGGTCGGAGGAGTCCACGATGATGAGGTCATATTCCTCCTCGCAGCGGCGGATGTATTTCAGAGCGTTCTCGAAGTAGATGTGGACCCGGCGGTCGTCCATCCGGCAGGCGTTGCCGGGCAGATAGGCGCGGCAGGCCTCCACGACCTGGGGGTCCATCTCCACAAGGTCGATGCGCTCGACCCGGTCGTAGCGGGTCAGCTCCCGCACCACACCGCCGTCGCCTGCACCGATGACGAGGATGTCTTTTGCCTCCTTGTGGACGGCCATGGGAACGTGGACGATCATCTCGTCGTAGATGAACTCGTCCCGCTCGGTGAGCATCACGTTGCCGTCCAGCGTCAGCACCCGGCCAAACTCAGGCGTCTCAAAAATGTCGATGCGCTGATAGTCGCTCTGCTTGGAGTAGAGCTGCTTGTTCACCCGGATGCTGTGCTTGACGTCCGGGGTGTGAAATTCCGAAAACCAAAACTCCATCTGCTTCTCCTTATGCCAGAACATTCAGGTGCAGGATGTCCGGGTCTTCCGGGCCGGTCATGCTACAGCCTTTGGCCTTGGCGTACTCGATATAGTTCAGTATCTCTTTAGTGATGCGCTCGCCGGGGGCGAGGATGGGGATGCCCGGCGGGTAGCACATGACGAACTCGCTGCACACCATGCCCTCGGTCTCCCGGAGGGGCAGGCTCTTTTTGGGGGCGTAGAACGCCTCCTGCGGGCTGGCGGCAACGACGGGGTCGATGTATTCCTGGCTCAGCAGGCCGGTGCCGTCGGTGTGGTAGCGGCGCTTTATCTCGGCCAGTGCGCTCACCAGACGCTCAATCTCCTGCGGGCGGTCGCCGATGGAGAGGTAGGCGAGGATGTTGCCGATGTCGCCGAACTCGATCTGGATGTCATACTCATCCCGCAGGATGTCGTAGACCTCGATGCCGGCGAGGCCGATGTCCAGCGTGTGGACGCTGAGCTTTGTGGTGTCGAAGTCGAAGACCGAGTTGCCGTTGCACAGCTCCTTGCCGAAGGCGTAGTAGCCGCCCACGGCGTTGATCTCTTCGCGGGCATACTCGGCCATGTCAGCCACCTGATGGAACACCTGCCGGCCCCGCAGCGCGAGGTTCCGCCGGGAGATGTCGAGGCTGGACATGAGCAGGTAGCTGCCGGAGGTCGTCTGGGTCAGGTTGATGATCTGGCGCACATAGCCGGGGTGGACGTTGGGGCCGATGAGCAGCAGGCTCGACTGCGTTAAGCTGCCGCCGCTCTTATGCATGGAGACGGACGCCATGTCTGCGCCTGCCGCCATGGCGGAGACGGGCAGACTGCCGCCGCCGAAGTAGAAGTGGGTGCCGTGGGCCTCGTCGGCGAGGCAGAGCATCCCGGCGTCGTGGGCCATCTTGACGATGGCACGCAAATCAGAGCAGATGCCGTAATAGGTGGGGTTGTTCACCAACACGGCCACGGCGTTGGGGTGTTCCTTGATGGCTTTTGCCACCTGCTCCCGCTTCATGCCCAGCGAGATGCCGAGGCGCTTGTCCACTTCGGGATTGACATAGACCGGCACTGCGCCGCAGAGCACCAGTGCGTTCAGCACACTGCGGTGGACATTGCGGGGGAGAATGATCTCGTCGCCCCGCTTGCAGACCGTCAGCACCATGCTCTGCACCGAGCTGGTGGTGCCGCCCACCATCAGAAAAGCGTGTGCTGCGCCGAAGGCGTCGGCGGCCAGCTCCTCTGCCTCCCGGATGACCGATACCGGGTGGCAGAGATTGTCCAGCGGTTTCATGCTGTTGACGTCCACGCCCACGCACTGCTGGCCCAGAAAGGCCGTCAACTCCGGGTTGCCCCGGCCGCGCTTGTGGCCCGGCACATCGAAGGGGACCACCCGCATCTGTCGGAACTGCTCCAGAGCCTCGTAGATCGGTGCGCGGCGCTGGTCCAGCCGGAACCGTGTACGGTTCTCACTCATGTTTTTTCCTCCGTCCCTGACTCCTGCTGCAAACCATGCGGGCAAACAAAAAAGCACAAGCCCTGCACAGAAATGCAGGCTTGCGCTTTGAAAAAACCGTTTGAATGCGCGGACAAAGCCTCCGGGGCAAAGACGCCAGAGCCGTATCGCAGCATGATTCATCAGGATTCAAAAGGACGGGATGACGAGAGTCTATATAGCAACTACACTTTTACTACTCTTATTGACCGTTTCACAAGTCTGCGCACGCTCCGCGCAATTTCATGGTTGTAAAGGAACCAACTTATAAAATTTGAACTATGACGTTCAATCAATAATGGCAGCTTGCGCCGCCGGTCGGCAGTGGACCCGGCTGTCCGTATGGCCTTAGCCCCGATGGGCGGTCCAAGGTAAATTGCTTTGAAAAGACTTCGACACGCTTCGTCTCTCAAAATCGTGTGTGATTTTATCATGCAAAAAGCGGTTTGTCAATGATCTGACAGGAAAAAGCTCAAAAAATCTTTCAAGAGTCATACTTATCGTCATCCGGCAGGAAGTGCCGGCGCGGCATAACATAAAAAGAACGGCCCCGGTACGCAGTTTAGACGTACCGGAGCCGTTTTGGTTTGCTTTAGCGCTTGATGTCGTAGTTCATGTTCATCAGGTTGCGGATGGAGCTGACATCGTCGGTGATGTTGGCATCGCCGTGGATGGTGTGCTTGATGGCGCTGCTTGCCACCGCAAAGTTTATCATGTCCATGGCCTTGTAGTTGTGGAGCATGGCGTAGATGAGGCCGCTGGCGAAGGCGTCGCCGCCGCCCACGCGGTCGAGGATGTTGAAGGTGAACAGCTTGCTCTCGAAGGTGTGGCCGTCATACCACATAAAGGCTTTCAGGCTGTTCTCGCTGCCGCTGTGGGCATAGCGGACGTGGCGGGCGATGCACTTCAGGCTGGGGTAGCGCTCGATGAAGTGCTGGAAAATTTCGTCCTGCTGCTCATAGCTGGGCTGCAGAGGCACGCCGTCCTTCCAGTCGCCCTTGGAGTGGTCGTTCTCGTCCTTCCACAGGTGGTAGGGCTCGATGCCCAGCAGCACGTCCACATAGGGCAGGCACTCGGTGCAGAAGTCGCGGGCCTCGTCCCAGGTCCAGAGGGTGGAGCGGAAGTTGCCGTCGAAGCTGACGGTCAGGCCCTTCTTCTTGGCCTCCTTGAGCATATCGATGATGAGGCCGCGGCAGTTGGGGGCCAGAGCCGGGGTAATGCCGCTCAGGTGCAGCCAGTCGAAGCCCTCCAGCAACTCGTCCAGATCGACCTGAGAGAAATCGTACTCGGTGATGGCGCTGTGCTTGCGGTCATAGATGACTTTGGAGGGGCGGATGCCGTAGCCGGTCTCGAGGTAGTATGTACCCAGACGGTTGGAGGGCGTCTCATCCGGCTCGGTGAGGATCATGGGGGTGCAGTGGACGTCGTTGGAGCGCAGCCAGCGCACGGCGCTTTTGCCGAGGCTGTTGTTCGGCACGACGCTGAAGAAGGTGCTGTCCACGCCGAGGTTTGCCAGCGCGAGGGCGATGTTGGCCTCGCTGCCGCCGTAGCTGGCCTCAAAGTTGGTGGCCATGCGGAGTTTTTCGTAGTTCGGCGGGGTCAGGCGCAGCATGATCTCGCCGCAGGTGATGAATTTCGGTCCGGTCGTCTCGTGGCCCAGAATGGGGTTGAAATGTTCCATAACGGTCCTCCTGTTGCTCTTCTCGGGCATTTGAGCCGCCGCCTCTCATATACCATTCTTGAGACGGGGCGTTTGGTGCTCAGCAGGGCAGCCAGACCCCACATGACGCACATCGTTGTATCCATTATAGTGCTTTCGGAGAGGATTTGCAAGGAAAAGAAAAACACTGCGAGAGAAAATTTGGTGGGATTTTTGTGGATTGTGACGGAAAGCGTATCAGCAGGACATCCGGTAGTTTCCCCGCAAATGGGACCCGAAACCCACGGTTTCGCCCCAACGCTTCGCGCCGGGGCCCCACTTCTCTGGACATTTGCTTGGGAAACTCCCCTCCACCTGCCTCTGATAGGTTTACCGGCTGGTTAAATGCCCGTCAAATCAAAGCTGGGTGTATACTCCTCCCGGGCGCTGCTCTTCTGCTGCATATAGCCGGCGGTCAGCCCCAGATCCATGGCATAATTGACCACCCGGCGGTACTCATAGGTGGTGATGCGCCGCCCGATGCCGTGCTCTGCGGCCTTGTAAAAGGGGGTGTACTGGCTCATGACACTGGGGATGAAGCAGCCGGGGTCGGCCTCGTTCCATGCGGCCATCCGGTCGAGGACGGCAAAACTGTCGTCGATGTGGCCGGGCAGGGCCAGATGCCGCAGGATGACGCCTTTCTGTAAGATGCCCTCGCTGTCGAACACCGGATGGCCCGCCTGCGCCATCATGGCCTCGATGGCAGGCCTGGCCTGGGCGAAGTAGTCCGGCGCAGAGGAAAGCTCGGCGGAGAGGGAAGAGGAGACGTACTTCAAATCGGCCAGCCAGATGTCGATATAGCCGCGCCACGCCTCCACGCTCTCCACCGTCTCGTAGCCGCCGGTGTTGCAGACGATGGGCAGACGCAGCCCCTCGGCCCGGGCAATGTCCAGCGCCGCGATGATCCAGGGCCGCCACTGGCCGGGGGTGACGAGGTTGATGTTGTGGGCGCCCTGCTTCTGCAGATCGAGGAAAATTTCGGCCAGATGCTCTATCGTGATCTCTTTGCCCAGTCCCTCGGCGCTGATGGGGTAATTCTGGCAGAAACAACACTTGAGAGTGCAGCCCGAGAAAAACACGGTGCCGCTGCCCCGGGTGCCGCTGATGCAGGGCTCTTCCCAGAAGTGCAGGGCCGCGCGGGCGGCTTTCAGGGTGCCGCCCGCCCCGCAGAAGCCTGTCTGCCCGGCGGCGCGGTCTGCGCCGCAGCGGCGGGGGCAGAGGGTACAGGAGACAGGCGGCGTTGTGGAAATGTTTTGAGACATATTGTCCAACTCCTATGAGAAAGAATCATATTAAATTATCCGAGGCTATTATATCATTTTTGCCCCTGGAAGTGGTATACTAAGATTGAATATTGCATGTCATGCAAGAATACTACATGATTTGGAGGATACCATGCGTACAGAGACCGAAGAGATCCGGGACAACCTGAAATATCTGAGCCTTCTGGCCCGGGACTACCCCTCGCAGGCAGCGGCCGCCAGCGAGATCATCAGCACACAGGCACTGCTCAAGCTGCCCAAAGGCACCGAGCACTTCATGAGCGACCTGCACGGTGAGAACGAGGCGTTCGTACATATCCTGAACTCCGCTTCCGGCGTCATCCGCGAAAAGGTAGACATTGTGCTGGGGGATACCGTGCCGGAGGGGACGCGGGCCGAGCTGGCGACTCTGATCTATTATCCGAGCGAGAAGCTGCCCCAGCTCAAGGAGCGCTGCGCCGACGAGGAAGCATTGGAACAGTGGTACAGTGAGACGCTGCTGCGGCTCATCGACATCTGCCGCCTCGTCTCTTCCAAGCACACCCGGGAGCATGTCCGGGCCTGCCTGCCGTCCAGCTGCGGTTACATTCTGGATGAGCTGCTCCACGCCCACTTCGAGGACCACGACAAAGACCTCTACTACGGCCAGATCGTCGGCAGCATCATCGAGAATGGCCGCGCCGATAAGTTCATCGTCCGTCTCTGTGAGCTCATCAAGCGGCTGGCTGTGGACAAGCTCCACATCGTGGGCGACCTGTTCGACCGCGGTCCCCGCCCCGACGTCATCCTTGACCTGCTGATGCACCACCACGATGTGGACATCCAGTGGGGTAACCACGACGTGGTCTGGATGGGCGCGGCGGCCGGCAGTCCCATCTGCATCTGCACGGTGCTGAAGACCACCCTCTCTTACCACAACCACGGCATGGTGGAGGACTGCTACGGCATCAACCTCCGCCACCTGCAGCGGATGGCCGAGCAGTTCTACGGCGACGACGACTTGACCATCTGGATGCCTCACACCGACACTGCCCGCGGCCCCTACACCCCCGGTATGCTCCATCGCTGCGCCGTCATGCATAAGGCCATCACCATCCTGATGCTCAAGCTCGAGTGTCAGGTCATCGACCGCAACCCGGATTTCAAGATGCAGGACCGCGACTTCCTGCGCCGCATCAACTGGGAGAAGGGGACCGTCATGGTGGGCGGCAGGGAGTACCCCATGCGGGATACGTCTTTCCCGACGGTAGACCCTGCCGACCCCACCGCGCTGAACAGCGATGAGAAGGTGGTGCTGCAAAAGCTGGTGCAGTCCTTCCGCCAGAGTGAGAAATTACAGCAGCACGTCGAGTTCCTGTACGCCAAGGGCAGTGTCTACCACATCGAGAACGGCAACCTGCTCTACCACGGCGCGGTGCCGATGACTAAGAAAGGCACCTTCGCTGTGGAGCGGTTCGAGGGCCACGCCTATTCGGGCCGCGCCCTCATGGACTATTGCGACGAGCGCGCCCGCCGGGGCTACTTCGCCCCCGAGGGCAGCGCCGCCCGCCAGAGCGGACAGGATTTCCTGTGGTATCTGTGGTGCGGCAAGCTGTCGCCCCTGTATGGCCGCAGCGCTATGACCACCTTCGAGCGGCTGTATGTCGAAGACGCTTCCACTCACACCGAGGTAAAGGACCCCTATTATACATGGTATAATGAGGAAGCCGTCTGCCGCCGCATCCTCGCCGAGTTCGGCCTGCCCGGCACCAGCCACATCGTCAACGGCCATGTCCCCGTGCAGGAGAAGAAGGGCGAGAGCCCCATCAAGGGCGGTGGACGCCTCGTGGTCATCGACGGCGGTTTCTGCCGCGCCTACCACGAAAAGACCGGCATCGCGGGCTACACGCTGGTCTATTCCAGCCGCACCATGTCCCTGCGCACCCACCAGCCCTTCGAGAGCGCCGAAAAGGCTGTGAACGAGAATCTGGACATCCTCTCCCAGAAGAACATCCTCGAGACGGAGAACCACCGCATCCTCGTGGAGGAGACCGACGAGGGCGAGATCCTGCGGGAGAAGGTCCACGACCTCAAACAGCTGGTCCGCGCCTATCAGCTGGGCTGGATCAAGGAGACCCGCTGCGACGACAGTGTGTGGTAAGCAGTGGCAAATGTAAAATTTTCCTGAAAATAAGAGACAAAATCCGAGAATAATAGAAAAGAAACTGGGCAAAACAGAAAATAATCGACGAGCGTGCATTGGGGCTTTGCTTTTTGCTGGAAGTTGTGTATAATAAAGTAGCTGTAATTATGCCAACTGGTTGTGAGCTTTGTACAGCGAGAAGGAATAACGTACCTTGAACTGACCTTTTGGGCCTGCGGGGAGCGGGACTGTGACAAGGAGATCATAAAATTGGAAAAGTTTGTTATTACGGGCGGTAAGCCCCTGCACGGCGAAGTCGTCATCTCCGGCGCGAAGAATGCGGCTGTGGGCATCCTGCCTGCTACCATTCTGGCAGCGGACGTCTGCGTCATCGAGAACCTGCCGGACATCAGCGATGTGGCGGTGAGCCTCAAGATCCTCAGCGTGCTGGGCGCTAAGGTCCGGATGCTGAACAAGAACACCTACGAGATCGACACCACCCATCTGACCGGCACCAATGTCCCCGACGACCTGTCCCGCCAGATGCGCGCCAGCTACTATTTCCTCGGCGCACTGCTGTCCCGCTTCGGCAAGGCCGAGGTGGCCATGCCTGGCGGCTGCAACCTCGGCCCCCGCCCCATCGACCAGCACCTGAAGGTGTTCAGCGCTCTGGGCGCAGAGGACAGTGTGGACTACGGCATGATCACCGTCCACGCCGACGAGCTGAACGGCGCTCATATCTTCTTTGATAAGGTGAGCGTGGGCGCTACCATGAACGGTATGCTCTCCGCTGTCATGGCCAAGGGTCAGACCATTCTGGAAAACTGTGCCAAGGAGCCCCATGTGGTCGATCTGGCCAACTTCCTGAATATGTGCGGCGCTGATGTGCGCGGCGCAGGCACCGATGTCATCAAGGTGCGCGGCGTCGAGCAGATGCACGGCTGCACTTACAGCATCATCCCCGACCAGATCGAGGCCGGCAGCTACATGGTGGCTGCAGCGGCCACCGGCGGCGATGTGCTGGTGAAGAACGTCACCCCCAAGCACCTCGAGCCTATCACCGCAAAGCTCCGCCGTGCGGGCATTGAGGTGGAGGAGTTTGACGATGCTGTGCGGGTTCGCCGCACCGGCGACATCCTGCCCCTCAAGATCAACACCATGCCCCACCCGGGCTTCCCCACCGATATGCAGCCCCTGATGGGCGTTCTGCTCAGCGTGGCAAAGGGAACTTCCACCGTCACCGAGAGCGTGTGGGATAACCGCTTCCGCTATGTGGATGAGCTGCGCAAGATGGGCGCGAATGTCCAGGTGGACGGTCAGGTGGCCGTGTTCGAGGGCGTGGAGAAGCTTTCTCCCGCTCCGCTCCGCGCTTCCGACCTGCGCGCCGGTGCAGCGATGGTCGTTGCAGCCCTGATGGCCGACGGCACCAGCGAAATCGAGGAGATCGGCCATATCGAGCGCGGCTACGAGAACATCGTGGAGAAGCTGCGCGGCCTCGGTGCTGACATCAAGAAGGTGGAGCGGATGCCCGCTGCACTGGAACAGGCTCTGTAATTAGAAAAACCTCTCCGTCACGCCTGCGGCGTGCCGCCTCCCCTGTCGAGGGGAGGCATTGGCAGTCCGTCAGGTCCCTGCGTTTTTATGACTGCGCAGCAGACGGAGGGGTTTTATTTGTTGAGGTTATCATGTCTGAATTTATCTCTCTTTATTCCGGTTCCTCCGGTAACAGCAGCGTCGTGCGCTGTGGGGAGCGGTATCTCATCGTGGATATGGGCAAAGGCGTCCGCACCACCGGCGCAGCCCTCAAGGAGCTGGAGCTGAACATTTCCGACTGCGACGGCATTCTTGTCACCCATGAGCATAGCGACCATGTGAAGGGCCTTTCCACCTTCCTGAAAAAATATCCGCTGCCAGTGTACGGCGCAGAGGAAACACTGGAATTTCTGGACGCAAACGGCGTTGTCCCGGCCACTTGCGACCTGACGGCCCTGACGCCGGGCAGGGAAGAGGACATCGGTGTCTTTGGGGTCAAAGCTTTTCCCACCAGCCACGACGTCCCCTGTGTAGGCTACCGCATCCATACCCCCGACAAGAAGACCATGACCATCGCCACCGACCTCGGTGTGCTGACTCCTGCTGTACATGAAGCCCTCTCCGGCTGCGACCTTGTGGCCCTCGAGAGCAACTACGACCTGCATATGCTCCGCAGCGGGCCGTACCCCTACTATCTGCGCGCCCGCATCGAGTCGGTCCGGGGCCACCTCTCCAACGACGAGTGCGCGGCAAAGCTGCTGGAACTCATCCAGGAGGGCTGCAAGAAGTTTGCCCTCTGTCACCTCTCGCAGGAGAACAACACCCCTATGCTGGCGCTGCAGACCGTCTTTTCCACCCTCGGTACGGCGGGCGTCGTGCCGGACAAGGATTGTATCGTCCAGACCCAGCGACGGAATGAAGTGAGCCCCGCGCTGGCGTTCTGACACTATAAAACCAGAGCAGGAAAAGGAGAAAAGAGCCTATGTCGTACATCATGGCGCTGGACGCCGGAACCACCTCGAACCGCTGTATCCTGTTCAACAAAGCGGGTGAGATCTGCAGTGTCGCGCAGAAGGAATTTGCCCAGTATTACCCGAGACCCGGCTGGGTGGAGCACGACGCCAATGAGATCTGGGCCACCCAGCTGGGCGTGGCCCTCTCGGCCATGAACAAGGTCGGCGCCCGAGCCGAGGACATCGCCGCCATCGGCATCACCAACCAGCGGGAGACCACCATCGTCTGGGACAAGGAGACCGGGGAGCCCATCTGCCACGCCATCGTCTGGCAGTGCCGCCGCACCAGCGAATACTGCGACGAGCTGAAGGCCCGGGGCCTGACGGAGAAATTCCGGCAGAAGACCGGCCTCATCATCGACGCCTATTTCTCGGCCACCAAGCTCAAGTGGATACTGGATCATATCCCCGGCGCCCGCGAAAGGGCCGAGCGGGGAGAACTGCTCTTCGGCACCGTGGAGACCTGGCTCATCTGGAAGCTGACCTGCGGAAAACTGCACGTCACCGACTATACCAACGCCAGCCGCACCATGATGTTCAACATCCACACGCTGGAATGGGACGACGAGATCCTGCAGGAGCTGAACATCCCGAAATGTATGCTCCCGAAGCCGGTGCCGTCCAGCGGCTTTTATGAGTACGCTGACCCGATGCACTTCGGCGGCGAGATAAAAATTGCCGGTGCGGCAGGCGACCAGCAGGCGGCCCTCTTCGGCCAGACCTGCTTTGCCTCCGGCGAGGCGAAAAACACCTTCGGCACCGGCGGCTTTTTGCTCATGAACACCGGTGAGACGCCGGTCACATCCCGGAACGGCCTTGTCACCACCATCGCCTGCGGCCCCGACGGCAAGGTGAATTATGCGCTGGAAGGCTCTATTTTCGTGGCCGGTGCGGCCATCCAGTGGCTCCGCGATGAGCTGCGCCTGCTGGAAGAGGCCCGCGACTCCGAGTATATGGCCCAGAAGGTCAAGGACACCAACGGCTGTTACGTCGTGCCGGCCTTCACCGGCCTCGGCGCGCCCCACTGGGACCAGTACGCCCGCGGCACCATTGTGGGCCTCACCCGGGGCTGCAACAAGTACCACATCATCCGCGCCACGCTGGACAGCATCTGCTATCAGGTCAACGACGTCCTCCGCGCCATGGCGGCGGACTCCGGCATCGTCATGAAGTCTCTCCGGGTGGACGGCGGTGCGTCGGCCAACAACTACCTCATGCAGACCATGGCTGACATCAGCGACCTCGAAGTCAAGCGCCCCCGCTGCGTGGAAACGACGGCGCTGGGCGCGGCCTATCTGGCCGGCCTCGCCGTAGGCTACTGGCAGTCCGCCGAGGACATCACCCGCAACTGGTCGGTGGACCGCGTGTTCCGCCCGGCCATCTCGGAAGAGGAACGCACCAAGCGCATCAAGGGCTGGAATAAGGCTGTCCGCTGCGCCTATCACTGGGCCAGGGACGAAGAGGAATAAAAAGAGAAAAAACGGTCGGAGTTGCCTGACGAGTAACTCCGACCGTTTTTTGTTATTGAGCAGCTTGAGCGAGGGAGAACCACCGGCTCGCAGAGAACATAACGCTCCGACGAACCGTGGTTTGAATTTATATCATCTTAAAGTATCCCTTTTCAGGAGTCGATCTCGCCCTTGGAAAGCGCAATGACACATTCGCAATGCCGTGTTCGTGGAAAAAGGTCCACCGGCTGCACCTTCTCCGCATGATACCCATGCTCTTCGAGCCATGCGGCATCTCTTGCGGCGGTGGAGGGGTTGCAGCTGACATAGACCACCCGGCGGGGGGACATCTGGACGACGGCGGAAAGAGTCGTCTCGTCGCAGCCCTTGCGGGGAGGGTCGAGCATGATGACATCAGGCCGCAGGCCCTCAGCGGCGAGGCGGGCCGCAGCCTGACCGGCGTCGGCGCAGAAGAAGCGGCTCTTGGCGGCGACGGCGTCGCCCATCCGGGCGGCGTTGGCCTTGGCGCTGTCAATAGCCTCAGGCACGATCTCCACGCCGATGAGCTCCCGGCAGCGGTCGGCCATGGAGAGACCGATGGTACCCATGCCGCAGTAGAGGTCGAGCAGAACGTCCGAGGGTTCCAGCTGGGCGTACTCGGCAGCGATGCCGTAGAGCCGCTCAGCGGCCAGTGTGTTGACCTGATAGAAGGAGAGGGGGCCGAGTCGGACCGGCACACAGCAAAGAGTATCCTCGATGTAGCCCGGGCCGTAGAGCGAGACGGTCTCTTCACCCAAGATGACGTTGGTCTTCTTGGCGTTGACGTTGATGAGGACGGACGCAATATCGCTGAACTGCTCCCGCAGCGCGGCCACGAGCTCCTCGCTGTGGGGAAACTTCGGGCGGGTGCAGACGAGGCAGACCATGATCTGGCCGCTGTGTGTACCCCGGCGCAGGAAGATATGCCGAACAAGGCCCTTGCCGCTCTCCTCGTCGTAGGGCTGGATGCCGTGGGCGGCGAAGAAGCTGCAGAGCGCGTTGCCGATGTCGTTCAGGACGCCGGGCTGTAATTTGCAATCGGGGCAGGGGACGATGCGGTGGGTGCGGCCGGCGTAAAAGCCGATGCAGGGCGCACCGTTTTTGTCGCGGCCCACCGGGAACTGTACCTTGTTGCGGTAGCGGTCCACCTCAGGGGAGGGAAGGGCATCCAGCACCGGCACATCCAGTCCGCCGATGCGGCGGAAGGCGTCGGCGACGCTCTCCTGCTTGGACCGCAGCTCGGCGGCGTAGTCCATGTGCCGCAGGCTGCACCCGCCGCAGGGGCCTGCGACAGCACAGTCCACCGGGATGCGGTCAGGCGAAGGAGTGAGCAGTTTGTCCAGGATGCCGAAGGCATACCGGCCACAGTCCTTGACGATACGCACCTGAGCCTCATCGCCGGGGGCAGTACCCGGGACGAAGACGGCCTCGCCCTCCGGCGAGTGGGCAACGCCGCTGCCGTCGCTGGAAAGACGCTCGATGCGGAGGGTGAGAAGCTGGTTTTTCTGTAAGGGCATGGAATGATCTCTCCTTATGTCTCGTCAGGGGCGGGCTGGACGTCTGCGTCAGCCTGCGAAGTCATATACTTGCTAGGCGGCACACCTTTGGCGCGCTTGAACACCCGCGAAAAATAGAACTGGTCGAGGAAGCCCACCGATGCCGCCACCTCGGCGATGGACAGTGTGCCGCTGCGCAGCAGCTTGCAGGCTTCGTTGACCCGGTATTCGGTCAGATAGTCGATGGGGCTCTTGCCCACATTGAGCATGAACACCCGGTACAGATGGCTCCGGGAGACGCCGACGCTCTTGGCGACATCGTCGATGGAGATGTCGTGGGAGTAGTTGAACTGGATGTACTTGATGGCGTTCAGGACATACTGGCTGGAAGAAGAGGTGCTGTGGGGGCGGCTCTCGCTGGTCTCCCGCATCAGGGCGGCGATGAACAGGTAGAGATAGCCCACCATCGCGGCCTCGTCCTGGGGCTGCAGGCCGCGGGAAGAGTAGATGCTGCTCAGGGCCGCCCGCATCCCCTCCAGGTCCTGGGTGTGGTGGACGGGAGCAGCGTCGGTGAAAGGCAGCTGCGCCGCAAGCTTGTGGGCGCAGGCACCGTTGAAGCCGACCCAGCTGTATTCCCACGGCTGGGCCTCGTCGGCAGTATAGCGGATGAGCTGGCTGGGGCGGGCAAAGAACAGATCGCCCGGCACGACTTCATAGGTGCGTCCGCCGACCTCGAACACGCCCTTGCCCGAGACGACTAGATGGATAAGGTAGTGGTCCCGGATGCCGGGACCCCAGGTCTGCCCCGGAGCACAGCGCTCCAGACCGCAGTTGAAGATGGACAGCTCGATGTTGTTGGTGTAGTTCTGCTTGAACGACTGCTTGTAGACGTCTGCCATTGCGGTTCCCTCCTGCCTGTTGGCTCTATAGCCTGAGTATACCACATCTGCCCCCGCAAATTCAACAAAAGTACATCTTATTCTTTGGGCTGGACACCGAAAATTACTTTTTTTGCGGGTTGAAATTGCAAAATGGCAGTGGATGCATTACAATAGCGGTAACAAACCGAACATTGCAGAGAGTGCAGGGAGGGGTTCTGGATGGCAACCAGCAGGCAGCTCAGAGAACAAATCGCAGCAGGGAGGTGGGACGCCACGCTGGCCGCGCTCTACGGCAGCAGCGAGGAGGTCCTGGTCCGCCAGCGCAGCCGTTATGGTGCGGCCCTTGAGCAGTTTGAGCTTTACTATGGGCCGGGGCGGCAGGTGCAGGTCTATTCGGCCCCGGGCCGCACAGAGCTTGGCGGCAACCACACCGACCACCAGCACGGTTACGGCCTTGCGGGTGCGGTTACGCTGGACCTTGTGGCGGTGGCGTCCCGGAACGAGGATGGCTTCATCCGGGTCAAGTCTCGTGGCTTCAACAAGCTGGACGTCATTGATTTGACCGAAGCGGAGCCGCAGCAGGGGGAGAGCACCCACTCGGCCAGCCTCATCCGGGGCATCGCGGAGGGCTTCCGGGGAAAGGGCTGCGATGTGGGCGGCTTCGATGCCTACACGGCCAGCGATGTGCTGCGGGGCTCGGGACTGTCCAGCTCAGCAGCCTTTGAGATGGGCGTGGCCATTATCCTCAACACGGAATACGGCTGCGGCATGGACGCCCCTGCGCTGGCCCGCATCTGCCAGTTTGCGGAGAATACCTACTTCGGCAAGCCCAGCGGCCTGCTGGACCAGCTGACCAGCGCCGTGGGCGGTGTGCTCTTTGCGGATTTTGCCGACCCGACGGCACCGAAGATCGAGAAGATACATGCGGACGGCGTCCTGCCCGAGGGCATGACCCTCTGTGTCACCGATACCCGTGCCAGCCACAGCGAGCTGACCGGCGAGTTCGCGGCCATCCGGAACGAGATGGAAGCCGTGGCGGCCTGTCTGGGCGGCAGGGTGCTGGGCGAGGTGGAGGAGAAACACTTCTGGCAGGAGCTGCCCCGCCTGCGGGAACAATGCGGCGACCGCGCCGTGCTGCGTGCCATCCACTATTTTGAGGAGAATGCCCGTACCCTTGCCCAGAGAGATGCTCTTGTGGCAGGAGACTTTGCCGCCTTTGCCCGGCTGGTGGAGAAGAGCGGCCACTCGTCCTTTGAGTGCTGCCAGAATGTCTACTGTGCTTCTTCACCGAAGCATCAGGGGCTGTCGGCGGCGCTGGCTATCAGCCAGAGCATCCTTGCAGGCACCGGCGGTGCATGGCGGATGCAGGGCGGCGGCTTTGCAGGAACGATCCAGGCTTTTGTACCGGATGCGCTGGTAAAGCGCTACTGCGCTGCGATGGAGGCGCTGTTCGGCCCGGGCTGCTGCTATCTGCTCTCGCTGCGGGAACAGGGAGCCGTGCGGGTCATGTAAAACACAAAAAGAATGCCCTGCGGCATGGTGAGGATCCACCGCCGCAGGGCATTTTTGATTTCAGGAAAAATCAGCCGCGCTGAGACTTTGCGTCTGCACGCAGAGCGCTCATATCGTTCTTGTAGGTCTGAAGGTCTTCTGCAGCCTTGCTCGGTCCGCCGAAGAAGAAGGTGTGAACGCCTTCCACGGCATTGAAGCCGGCCTTGACCACATTGAACAGCAGCTTCGGAATGAACGAGATGGAGAGAGAGAGCAGTCCACCTCTAAAGAAGAAATCAGTGAAACGGAGATGGTCCGTAAATGAGGTCCATGCGTCACGAAATGCGCCGCCGCCGCCAAGAAGGGCTTTTTCTCCGTCCGGTACAACAGCATAGGAAGAAGGCATCTGGATGCGTTTCATAAACGACTCCTTTCTATCACTCCGTCAAATCAAACAGACTCAGGCAGCTGCAGCCACGATGGGGTCGGTGATGCCGGCATCCTGCTGCTGGGACGCGGCAATATTTGCCTTGGTCTGCGCGTAAGCATTCTTGAGCTCGATGAAGATGGACTTGACCGTGTTATAGATCTGGATAGCCTGCATTGCGCCGTACCAGCCAGCGAGAGCGCCGACCGCCACAGTGGCAGCTTTGCCGGCCTTGTTCTGGCCATCCCAGTAATAGGAGACCGACTGGGACAGAGTCAGACCATCCTTGTGCATCAGGATGAGGCCGCCAACGGCTGTGCCGAGGGCGGCTTTGCCCATCAGCTGGCCAAAGTTGACCGTGAAGTTGACCACAGACTGAAGCAGGGCCTCGGGATGGAATTCGATGAGATAAGAGCCTATCTGGATGGCACCGCCATCAATATAGGTCATTTCATCGGCAGAGAGGGCAGTGTAGGAAGCCGGCATCAGCGGGCTCTGATATGTAAGTTCCATAGTGGGAATGCTCCTTTCGCACATGCGCTCCGTCCACAGACGGAGACTAAGTTACCTGAATTATAGCATAATTGCCCAAAAACAACAAGAGAGCGAAAAAACATAATCGGAACGGGATTTGGGACTCCAAAACGGAAAATCCAGGAGAAACGAACGAAAAAACGATAAAATATAAAGAGCAAAGCAGGCCGGAGACTCCGAAAAAATGTTGTGTGAAATTTGAAGAAAAACGCAAAAACAGCAGCGCCCCGGCTGCTGTCCGGTGAGGGGACGGCAGGCAGGGCGCTGCTGCTATCAGGATGAATCGGAGAAAAATGGGGAAAGCTTAAAGTTCTTCGCCCGGCACACGGTGGTACAGCGCGGTCAGCTCAGCGATGTGAGCGCTGAGGGCCGGGGTGAGCGGCTGGGTGAGCCGCCACTGCCAGTTGGCACCCTGGGTGCTGGGGGTGTTGATGCGGGCCTCAGCGTCCAGATGGAGCCAGTCGGCCAGCGGGATGACAGCCATGTCCGACACGCAGGAAAGGCAGGCGCATATCATGGCCTCGGTGAGGTCTTCGGGTGCGCAGCGCAGGTAGCGGCAGGCATAGGCCACATCCTCGGCGCTGGCGCTCTGACGCCAGCCCTCGGCGGTCACGTTGTCGTGAGTGCCGGTGTAGACCACACTGTTGCGGGGGTAGGTGTAGGGCAGGTAGTTGCCCGGCTCGCGGCTGTCGAAGGCGAACTGCATGATCTTCATGCCCGGGTAGCCGCTTGCGGCCAGCATGGCCTTGACCTCGGGGGTCAGATAGCCCAGATCCTCGGCGATGATGCCGCCCTCGCCCAGAGCCTTGTGCATGGCGTCGATGAAGGCGCGGTCAGGGCCTTTCTCCCAGTGACCGCCCGCAGCGGTTTTGTTCCCGGCGGGGATGGAGTAGTAGCTCTCGAAGCCCCGGAAATGGTCGATGCGGACGACGTCGTAGATGGAAGTGGCGTGCTTGATGCGCTGCTTCCACCAGCGGAAGTCTTCGGCCTCGTGGCGGGGCCAGTCGTAGAGCGGGTTGCCCCAGAGCTGACCGTCGGCGGCAAAGGCGTCGGGCGGACATCCGGCAACGCTGGTCAGGTGGACGGCGCCGTCGGTCTGGAACAGCTCCGGGTGGGTCCAGAGGTCGCTGGAATCGGGGCTGACGTAGATGGGGATGTCGCCCACCAGCTGGATGCCGTGGCTGTTGGCGTAGGTCTTGAGGGCGTTCCACTGGGTGTAGAAGAAGAACTGCACGGCCTTGTAGTAGTCCACCTCATCGGCCAGCCGCTCCTTGGCAGCGGCGAGGGCCGCAGGCTCCCGGGTGCGCAGGTCGTCGGGCCAGTCGGAGAGACCGGCCTGCTTCTGCTCGGCCTTAACGGCCATGAAGAGGGCATAGTCCTCGAGCCAGCCGCTCTGGGCTTCACAGAAAGCCTCATAGGCCGGGGTAGGGGAAGCCAGCAGACGGTCAGCCGCTTTATGGAGCACCACGGGCCGCTGCTGGTAGAGCGCACCGTAATCGACGGGACCCACCGGCTGGGGCGCGGGCAGCTCAGCCTCGGTGAGGAGGCCGTCCGCTGCCAACAGACGAAAATCGATAAAGTAAGGGTTGCCGGCAAAGGCAGAAAAGCTCTGGTAGGGGCTGTCCCCATAGCCCGTAGGGCCGATGGGGAGTATCTGCCAGTAGGTCTGCTTTGCAGCCGCAAGGAAATCGACGAAGGCAAAGGCTTCATTTCCCAGCGTGCCGATGCCGTAAGGACCCGGCAGGCTGAAGACGGGCATCAGAATGCCGCTTGCACGCATGGCTGGAACCTCCTTGTTTTAACCCTTGACAGCGCCTGCCACGACACCCTCGATGATGTACTTCTGGCAGGTCATGTAAAGGATGATGATGGGGATGATGGCGATGATGATGCAGGCCATCATGGGGGCCAGCTCGACGCGGCCATAGCCGCCGCGGAAATACTGAATGGCCATGGGAATGGTGCGGTACTTCTTGATGTCCAGCACCAGCGTGGGCAGCAGGTAGTCGTTCCAGACCCACATCGTTTCAAGGATGGCGGTGGAGATCATGGTGGGCTTGAGGATGGGGAAGACGACCTTGAAGAAGATCTGGATGGGGCTGCAGCCGTCGATCATGGCAGCCTCTTCGATCTCGATGGGGACGCTCTTCATGAAGCCGGTGAACATGAACACGGCCAGACCGGCACCGAAGCCCAGATAGATGATGCAGATGTTCCAGGGGGTGTTCAGATTGAGGGTGTCGGCGGTCTTGGACAGGGTGAACATGACCATCTGGAAGGGGACGACCATGGAGAAGACGATGAGCAGATTCATGAACTTGCTCAGCTTGTTGTTCACGCGGGTAAGGTACCAGCCGGTCATGGAGCAGCACAGCAGGATGAGGGCCACGCTGGACACGGTGATGACGAGGCTGTAGCCAAGGCTGGACAGAAAGCCCATCTTGGTGACGCCGTAGATGTAGTTGCTAAGGCCCGCGAAGGTCTCAGCCGTAGGCAGCTTGAAGACGGTGGAAGTGGTGAAGGTGCCTTCTATTTTCAGGCTGTTCTGCAAGATCAGGACGATGGGGTAGATCCAGAGCAGGCACAGCAGGCTCATGATGACAGTGAGGATGTTGTCCCACATTTTTTTATCTTTCGGCATTACTGCTGCACCTCCTTGGAACGGGTAAACTTGAGCTGGATGAGCGAGATGATCACGACGATAAGGAAGAACACCGCGGCCTTTGCCTGACCGATGCCCTTCCACTGAGCACCAGAGCGGCCATAGAAGGTGTTGTAGATGTTCAGGGCCAGCATCTCACTGGCGTTGGCAGGCTCACCGGCGGTCAGGGCCACGTTCTGGTCGAACAGCTTGAAGCTGTTGGTCAGGGTGAGGAAAGTGCAGATGGTGACGCTGGGCATGACCATCGGGATCTTGATCTTGAACAGGATCTCACGGTCATTTGCGCCGTCGATCTTCGCAGCCTCGATGAGGTCGCCGGGGACGCTCTGCAGACCCGCGACGTAGATGATCATCATGTAGCCGATCTGCTGCCAGCACATCAGGATGACCAGACCGACGAAACCGGCCTTGGCGTCCAGCGCCAGCAGAGGCCTCTGCAGGTTGGCCAGCACACCGTTGAGCAGGATCTGCCAGATGTAGCCCAGCAGGATGCCGCCGATAAGGTTCGGCATGAAGTAGACGGTGCGGAAGATGTTGGTGCCGCGGATGCCGCGGGTGAGCACCAGCGCGATGGCGAAGGCGCAGACATTGATGAGAACGGTGGACACCACGGTGAACGCCGCCGTAAAGCTGAAAGCGTGGAGGAAGGTCTCGTCCGAAAAGACGTTGATGTAGTTCTGCAGGCCCACGAAGGTGGTCTTGCTCACGGTGGTGAAACGCTGGAAGGAAAGATAGATGCCCCAGATGAAGGGCCAGATGAAGCCGATGATGAACGCCAGCAGAGTGGGCAGTACGAACACCGGCCAATATTTACTGATGGCCTTTTGCATGATATACCTCCTGAAAAAGAAGGGGAGGCGGGCGAACACATCGCCCGCCTCCCCGTTATCCAGCTACTGCGGAAGAAGGAGAACGTTTAGCCGTTGGCCAGCTTGTACTCCTTGGCCCAGCCGTCCACAAAGGCGGTGACCACATCGTCCCAGCTGCCAGTGCCTGCTGCATAAGCAGTCAGTGCAGAGCCGACGCCGTTCTTCCACTCCTCGGAAGGCATGGTGGAGAAGCACCAGTCAACGCTGGTCTTGCCCTCAGCAACGTAATCGTTGGCGATGCCGATGAGGGGGTTGGTGGAGTCCTTAGCCTTCTTGAAGGGGATGACGAAGCCCATCTTGTCAGCCATCGCGCTGGTGCCGGCCTCAGAGGTGACACACCAGTACAGGAAGTCCAGAGTAGCCTGAATGTCCTCATCGGAGGAGGTGTTGTTGACGCACCAGAAGTTCTCGGAGCCGGTGCACAGGCCCTGGTTCTCCTCGCCCTCAGCGCCGATGTAGATGGGCAGCATACCCAGGTTGTCGTCGCCCAGATCCTTCACGTCATTGTAAGCCCAGGTGCCGTTCTGGTAGAAGACGGCCTTCTTGCCCACGAACTCAGCCACGGCGTCGTTGCCGGTCTTGGAAGCCAGCAGCTTGGGGTCGCAGGTAGAGTCGGTGATGTACAGGTCCCAGATCTTCTTGTAGTTGTCGAGGTAGGTGCCCTTGATGGCGTCGGTGGAGCCGATGCCGTCAGCCTTGTACTCGTAGTAGATGGGCAGGTTTGCCAGATGGGTCTTGAAGCGCCAGTCGGAAGAACCGTCCATGCCGGCGGAGGTGAAAGCACCATCAACGCCCAGCTCAGCCTTGCGGGCCTGAATGTCGTCGGCGACCTTCTTCAGGTCATCGAAGCCCTTGATGTCGTCCTGGGTGTAGCCGGCGGCGGTCAGCAGCTCCTTGTTGTAGATGATGCCGTAGGTCTCGATGACGTAAGCGATGCTGGTAACGGCATCGCCGTCCTTCAGTGCAAAGGAGTCGCTGGTCAGCTCACCGTACAGCTTGCTGTCGGACAGGTCCAGGCAGTAGTCCTTCCAGTTTGCCAGACCCACAGGGCCGTTGACCTGGAACAGGGTAGGAGCTTCGCTCTTCTCCATCTCGCTCATCAGGGTGGTCTCGTACTGGCCGGAAGCAGCGGTGACAACGGTCACAGGCACGCCGGTCTCCTTGGTGTACTCAGCGGCCAGATCCTGCCAATCCTGATCCTGCTCGGGCTTGAAGTTCAGGTAGTAGACCTTGCCGGCAGCTGCGGGAGCGGCAGAAGCTGCGGTAGAACTGGCGGTGGAAGCAGCGGTGCTGCTGGAGGAACCACCGCAGGCAGCCAGACCGAGGGCGGCAGCAGAAGCGCCAGCGACTTTCAGGAAATTACGACGAGAGATCATTTTTTTCATAATTGTTCTCCTTCTTCATCATGTGATATACACATTCCGCCTGGCAGCGGAAATGAGACGAAATAAATCAGACAGCCCTTACGCTCTCACCGACCTGCAGCTCAGGCTGGAGGGTGATCTTCTGGGCCGGGGCGCCATGCTCGATCTGCCGCACCAGCAGCTCGATGCTCTGGAGCGCGATCTGCTCGCCGGGCTGGACGATGGTGGTCATCACCGGCACGCAGTAGCGGGACATCGAGATGCCGTCGAAGCCGATGACCGATACATCTTCCGGCACCCGGAACCCGGCGCTCACCAGCGCCCGGATGGCACCGAAAGCGATGACATCGCTCATGGCGAACAGAGCGGTGAACTCGGCCCGGCGGGCCAGCAGGCTGTTCATGGCGTGGTAGGCAGACTCGAAATCGTAGTTAGACAGGCCGTAGAGCCGGTCGTCAAAGGTGAGCCCGGCATCCTCCATGGCATCCTGTGCGCCGAGGCGGCGCATCCGACTGGGGTAGCTGGTGGTCGGACCGCCGAGAACTGCTATCTTCCGGTGGCCCTGCGCGATGAGGTGGGAGACGGCGGTGCGGGCCGCAGCCCGGTCATCTACGCCCACCATCGAGAGGTTCGGGAAATCCAGCTCGTCGGAGACCAGCGTCGTCAGCACCGAGGGGACGGTGATGTTCGCAAAGCCCTGCTGGAAGTTCGCCACGCTGCCGCCGAGGAATATCATGCCTTTGGGCTTTATCTCCCGCAGGATCTTTTGGGCGGCGTCTATCTCGTTGGCATTCTCGTCCAGGTAGGAGACGATGCCGCTGTACCCGTAGAGGGTCGCGGCCCGCTGCAGCTGAACGAGGAAGTCCGAGAAGAAGAGGTTCCGGGTACCCTTGACCACAAAGACGAGGCTGCGGGACTGCTGGATCTTCAGCTGCCGGGCGTTGGTGTTCGGCACGAAGCCCGACTCCCGCATCATCTGAAGCACCTTTTCTTTCGTTTCGGGACGCACATCCGGCCGGTCATTGATGACGCGGGAGATGGTGCTGACGGAACAGCCGCTCAGACGGGCAATGTCTTTGATGGTCATGTTCGGCATTCCGGGAAGCACCTCTCTTTCGGTCGAAGTTCTGGTTTTTACTGAAATCGTGCGGGAACGATGTCGGGAACGGTTTCAGTGACTATAGTATGGCATAATTTGTGGAATAAATCAATAACCCTGAAACACTTTTGGCAGAATTGCATAACAAATCGACCCTCCTTTGTGCAGGTTGATTTGCCCGCAGAGCGAAAAGCAAATTGATTTCCGGTAATTCCCGGTACGCGTCAAAATCTCCCGGGACGACCGTACTCTTTTGTAACTTTTAGAGCAAAAAAGCGCGTTCTCATGCAGGATGGATACAAGCTGAACCGACGGGCCGGAGCAAAAATAAGCCGAAAAAATCCCGGTATCCCTGCCGCCGGAGCGGAAAGGATACCGGGAATGAGATCTCTGGGGTTTACTCGGCGCGCAGGGCTTTGACGGGGTTGCACTTGGCTGCGCCGCGGGCCGGGATGATGCCGGCCAGAATGGTGAGCAGGGTAGCCAGTGCCACGAGGAAGAGGGCTGCATCCACGGGCAGGGAGGCAACGAGAGTCGAAGTGCCGGAGACTTTCTGGATGATGATGTTTCCGGGGATGAGCAGTATCTCGCTGAGGACGATGCCCATGACGCCCGAGCAGAGGCCGATGATGAAGGTCTCTGCGTTGAACACCTCGGAGACGTTCCGTTTGGAAGCGCCGATGGCACGCAGGATGCCGATCTCCTTCCGGCGCTCGAGGACGCTGATATAGGTGATGACGCCGATCATGATGGAGGAGACTGCCAGCGAGATGGAGACGAAGGCCACCATCATGCTGCTTATCATGTTCACGATCTCGGTCACGCTGGTCATCAGGGTACCCACGAGGTCGGTGTACTGCACCATCTTTTCGTCTTCACCCTTTGCAGACATCCCGGCGTTGTAGGCATCCAGCTTTTCCAGGATGGTGGCCTTGCTGGCGAAGTCCTTCGGATAGATCTTGATCTGGCTGGGGGCGGCCTCGTCCGCGTAGCCGAAGGCCGTCAGGTTGGCCTCATAGGTGGCGGAAGAGGAGCGGAGGGTGGAGCGCATCAGCTCGGTCAGCTCGGAGGCGGTCATGTTGAGATGGATGGCCTTCTGGAAAGCCGACGCGTCGATCTTGATGGCGCTCTCCATCTGGCTGCTCAGTTTGCCGATGTTCTGCTGGATGGCCGTCTTGAGCTGGGACTGTATCTGGTCCTGGAAGGTGACGATGCCCTTCTGGATGGCAGCGTCCAGCTGACTTTTCAGCACCTCTGTGATCTGGTCGGAGTAGGTCTCCATCACGGTCTGGATGGTGGTCTGCAGAGCGCTCGAGAGCTGCCCCTGCAGCTTGTCCGGGTCAACGAGGTCTTTCATGGACTCGGCCATCAGCTTCTGGAACTGCTCTGACTTGAGGTAGGCAGAAAAGCTCCACTTCTTGAAGTTGAGGATGCCGTTGCCGATGATATATTTCTTATAGTCCTTGAACACCTTCTGCACGAGGTCCTGCAGAGCCTCCGGCGAGACGGAGAGGTCCAGCTCTGCAAAGGCGTCGCTGAGGTCGATGTCGGGAAGCTCGTCAATGTCGAGGGAAAAATCCGAGAAGTCGATGAGGCTGCTCAAATCGAAACTGCCGCTGCTGAGGTCGAAGGCACCGTTCAAATCGAAGTCGAGGGCATCGGCATCAAAAGAGAAGGCATTCTTGAGGGCGTTGGTGTCGATGGAGAAGAGGCTGGTCAAATCGAAGTCGCGGAGGCTCTCAGCCTTGCCGAAGCTCTCGCCGGTGAGGACGTTGGTGGCGGGGTCAGCCATCTGCTGCTTCACGATGACGCTGTCGGCAGCGTCATCCATGACCTTCTCGGTCAGGGAGGCGGGGTAGGCGATGCCGGAGGTGAGCATAGAAGCGGAGGCGGTGTAGTCCGGCTGGACGATGCCCACGATGGTGATGTCCTCGCCGTTCTCCACCAGCTGCTGCATATAGTCCTTGTCGTCGGCCTTGCTCTTCCAGATGCCGTAGGTGTCGTCGTAGACGTAGGTGTCGGCGCTGTTCACCAGCTTGAACTTCAGGCCCATCAGCTCGTCGTAGCTGTAGGTGCGGAAATCGCTGGGGACATCGACGTTCTGGTTCTGGGCGAACTGCTGTATCATCTTGTCCAGCTCGGCGGAGTCCCGCAGACCCATGGAGTAGAGGGCGTAGTCGGTCACGGTGCCGTATTTGCTCAGAACGACGACACATTCGGTGGGCTTTTCGGGCCAGCGGCCAGCCTTGACTTCGTACTGGGACTTATAAAGGTCACTGTTGGCGGGCAGCTGATAGAATACGCTGGTGTTGCTGCCCATGCTGTTCATCAGGCTGCTGGTGACGGAGGTGGAGCCGGAACCCGAGCTTCCCAGACCCAGCATCGAGAGGGTGGAGTCCGGGTTGACCTGATGCACACTGCCGTCGGCGTTCTGCCGGTAGATCTGGGGCGAGACGCTGTAGGAATACTCGATGGAGGTGGCGCCATCCGCAATGGTGGACTCGTCGCTGTCGAGATATTTCTTTAAGGAAGTGAGGTCGTTGGACGTCAGGCCCGACACCATCTTGGTGATGAGCTGGCGGACCGAGACCATTCCCTCCACGCCGCCGGAGGTGTCCTTTTTGCCGTCCTCGTCGGTGGGCAGGCCGGTGGCTGTGGTGCCGCCGCTGCTGCCCGAGGACAGAAAGCTCGTGATGTCCACGCCGCTGCTCAGGATCTGCAGCGGGTATTCGCTCAGGGTGGAGCGCTCCATGTCGGCAATGTAGGCATTGACGCCGGTGGACAGCGAGATGATGAGGGCGATGCCAATGATGCCGATACTGCCCGCGAAGGCCGTGAGCAGGGTGCGGGCCTTTTTGGTGCGCAGGTTGTTGAAGCTCAGGGCCAGCGAGGTGAGCCACGACATGGACGAACGGCCCATGTTCTTGTGGATGGGAGGGGCAAGCTTTGTGTCGTCCGGCTCGAAGGGGCGGGTATCGTCGGTGATGGCGCCGTCCCGCAGACGGACGATGCGGTTTGCATACTGCTCCGCCAGTTCGGGGTTGTGCGTGACCATGACTACGAGGCGGTCTTTTGCCACATCCTTCAGCAGCTCCATGACCTGGATGCTCGTCTCGCTGTCCAGTGCGCCGGTGGGCTCGTCGGCCAGCAGGATGTCGGGGTTGTTGACGAGGGCGCGGGCGATGGCCACGCGCTGCATCTGGCCGCCCGACATCTCGGTGGGGCGCTTGTGGAGCTGGTCCCCGAGGCCCACCTGCCGCAGCGCCTCGGCGGCACGGCGGCGGCGCTCAGCGCCCGACACGCCCGAGATGGTCAGGGCCAGTTCGACGTTGGCGAGGACGGTCTGGTGGGGGATGAGGTTATAGCTCTGGAACACAAAGCCGACGGTGTGGTTGCGGTAGGAGTCCCAGTCCCGGTCGGTGTAGCGGCGGGTGGAGATGCCGTTGATGATGAGCTCGCCGTTGTCGTAGCGGTCGAGGCCGCCGATGATGTTGAGCAGCGTGGTCTTGCCCGAGCCGCTGGGGCCGAGGACGGCGACGAATTCGCTGTCGCGCAGGTTGAGGCTGACCCCGTTGAGCGCTGCCTGTGTCAGATCGCCGGTGGTGTATTTCTTTTCGATATTGATAAGCTGAAGCATTGGCCTGCCTTTCCGGCAGCAGAACGGGGGAGTGTCTGCTGACCTGTTCCGCCCGACATTTGTGGACGGAGAGGGAAACATAGTATCTGTTTGATTTTATCAGAAGAATATGAACAATTTATGTCGTAACGGGTGCCAAGTTCTGTGTTTTCTGCCGAAGGATGGAAAAGCGTTGCATCCTGCGCGGAAAAGCGTTCCAAACCAGGAGGATGCGGCAGATGTGTCTTGATTTTTGGAGCGGTTGATGGTATTCTTGAGACAATATCCATGTTAATATTTTCAGTGTTCCAAAATTCGACGAAAACTGACGCAAATTTGTCGTTGCAACTCCTTTCGACGCTCCATACAATTTTATACAGTATAGTATGAAGTAGTTTGTCCGGCATAAGTGGAAGGGCCGGGCAGATGGGGTGAGGAGGATGCAGAATGAAACAGAATGTTCCATTGGTGAGGAGTTTTTCGGCGCTGGAACCGTATCAGGAGGCGTATACCCTTGCCTGTTCTCTGGAGACGGAGGGACAGGGCTGCTGGCTGACCGTGAGCCGGACAAAAGCTCCGGACGACCCGGCAGACACGGCCCGTACATGGGTCCCGGCCCCGGAAGAGGAATGCGGACGGTTGCTGCAGTTTTTGTATGAGAACTCGGTCCAGCCGGAGCTGTGGCAGGATGCTATTTCCTGCTGGTATCCGCAGGCGGAGCAGGCAGAAAACCTGCGGGAAGGGGGCGCGTCGTGTGAGTTATGAGGAACAGGACGTCATATGGCGCGTAGCTCTGGCCAGCTATGACCCCAGAGAGATGCGGGTATGGACACGCTATCTTGAGGAGCGCAACCCGGCCATCCGCTGTACGGGCTACCGCAACAGCCGGACGCTGCTGGAACGGCTCGAGCAGGGCGATGTGGACGTTCTGGTGCTGGGCGGCAGACTGGAGGACATGGACAGCATCCAGTTCCTGCCCAAGATACGCGGCCTTGCCCGCAAGCCTCTGGTGCTTCTGCGGGACGACGGACGCAATGAGAAATCGGCTGTGGAGAGCCTGAGTCAGGAGGACGCATGCTACCTCATCCGTCAGGCCACACTGGAAGATATGCTGCAGGAGCTGCGCGTTCCGGCCCATCGCCCGGCGGAGAGTCTGGAAAAGCGCTGCGAGCGCATCTATCGCAGCTGGGGTCTGAGCACCTGCGATGCCAACAAGCGCTACCTGACCGGTGCGCTTCGGATGATGATGGGCTCTGACCACCGTCTGGCCATCCGCAAGGAGATATTAGGGCCGGTGGCGGAGGAATACAATCTCACCGTGGCGGCTGTGGACAGCGCCCTCCGGCGGCTGCTGGAGACGCTGGACGAGACCGGTACCCAGACATGGCGGGATTTTCGAAAAGAGTATGGCTTAGAGCGCAGGAAGGTGACCATCGGCCGCCTGCTTTATGCGCTGGAAAGTAAACTGAGTCAGCAGTGAGGTGCTGACCACACGACGCGGAGGTAGAGCAGAATGCACAGGCGAAACGATGGGGCAGGAGGCTTCCTTCGGGAGGAGTTTGGGGATGTGTGCTTCCATGCCCTTGGCATCATCGACCAGAACCGGGAATATCTGCAGATGCATCTGCTGGCGTCGGCCGACCTGCCCACCCGGCAGGCACTTTCGGACATCCAGATAGAGTCTGCCCGGCTGGACCGCACGGTACGCAATGCCATAACGCTTTATCAGCTGGAAAATGAAGAGCTGAGCGAGCTGCAGCCTCTGGACCTGTGCAGTCTGCTGGAAAAAGCGGGCCGTCTGGCCCCGGACATCCAGCGGTCACTGGAAATAGCGCTCACGACGGAGAGCGGGGGCATCGAGCACTGCACCGTCATGGGCGTCCCCGATGAGGCCGAACAGCTGATGCTCCACCTCATCTCCAACGCGCTGCGGGCCTGCGATGCAGGCGGCAGGGTGTGGGTGAGCCTGAAACAGAAAAAGACCGGCGTCGTGCTCCGGGTGGAAGACAACGGCTGCGGCCTGATGGAGGAAGACCCCATCGAGAACAACCGCCGCTTCCTCAGCGGCGCAAAGCTGGGTCTCCGCATCTGTAAGCTCATCTGCCGCCGTGTAGGCTGGAAGCTGACGCTGACGGCCCGGCCGGGCGGCGGCACCCGGGCGCAGGTGGTGTTCCCGCTGGCCTCCTGCGAGGACATCCCGCCGGAAATGGAACTCCACTCCAGCGAGGAGAACGACATCCGCGCAGCGCGGTTCGCAAGCCGGGCGGCACAGGAGCTCCTTCTGCTGAGGAGATATTGAACGAGACAAAAAGGCATCTGCAATGCTGCCCGGGACGGCGCAGTGCAGATGCCTTTGATTTTTGTGCGGGACAGGGAAGAGAGCAGGAAAAATGACAGACGGTAAAGAATCTTAGTAGAAACAGCCCGAAATCCACAGAAAAGTTTGCGAAATTAACAAAATGTTTAACTTTGCAAGATGATTTTACTGTTTTTAAGGTGTAAAATAATCCCGAATGATTGATTGTCAGCCGGATTTGGTTTATAATACCCGTGTATGCGAGTCTGAAATTTGATTCGTTAGCAAACAACTTCTGCCCGGGCCGGAGAGCCCTGTGTGCAGAGGGAGAGTGCATTGTCCTTCAGGAGGAAAAACAACTGTGAGAGTAGGTCTTGACATCGGCAGCACTACCATCAAATGCGTGGTGCTGGATGAAAACGATACCCTTTTATATTCGACGTATGAGCGCCACTACAGCCACATTCTGGAAAAGGCGCAGGAGCTGCTGCGCCGCATCGACGCAGAGCAGCTGCATGGCCGGAAAGCGCTGCTCAGCATCTCCGGCTCCGCCGGCATGGGCCTGGCCGACAGCTGCGGCGTGCCTTTCGTGCAGGAGGTGTTCTCCACCCGCGTGGCGGTCAAAAAGTTCGTCCCTGCGACGGACTGCGTCATCGAGCTGGGCGGTGAGGATGCAAAGATCCTGTTCCTGACCAACGGCACCGAAGTCCGCATGAACGGCAGCTGCGCCGGCGGCACGGGCGCTTTCATCGACCAGATGGCGACGCTGCTCAAGATGAGTGCCGATGAGATGAACAAGGCGGCCGAACAGGCCACCCGTACATACACCATTGCATCCCGCTGCGGCGTTTTCGCCAAGAGCGACGTGCAGCCCCTCATCAATCAGGGCGCAAAGACCGAGGACATCGCGGCCAGCATCTACAAGGCCGTGGTCAACCAGACCATCGCCGGTCTGGCACAGGGACGCCCCATTCAGGGCAATATCCTCTATCTGGGCGGTCCGCTGACCTTCAGCACCGTGCTGCGCAAGAGCTTCGACGAAGCACTGGGCGTCACCGGTACCTGCCCCGAGAACAGCCTGCTCTACGTCGCGCTGGGCGCTGCCCTCTACGCCGACAAGGAGTTCGTCCTCTCGGATGTGGCCGCTGCGCTGGATGAGTACGCCGCCACGGCGACCTACGCCAGCGAGCCGCCCCTCTTCGCCAACAAGGAAGAGTACGAGGTATTCCATGCCCGCCATATGTCCCACAGCGTGCCGCGGGTGGCGTTCGGCGCCCAGTGCGGCCCGGTGCATATCGGCATCGACTCCGGCTCCACCACCGTCAAGCTGGTGGTCGTGGACGAGCAGAGCCAGATCCTCTACACCAACTATCAGCCGAACCTCGGCAACCCGCTGCCCCTTATCCGGCAGCAGCTGCTGAAAATCTATAAAGAGCACCCCGGCCTCAAGGTGGCCAGCGTGACCACCACCGGCTACGGCGAAGAACTGGTCAAGAACGCCTTCCGCTGCGACTTCGGGCTCGTGGAGACCGTGGCCCACTTCACGGCAGCAAAATACTTCATGCCGGACGTGGACTTCATCATCGACATCGGCGGTCAGGATATGAAGTGCTTCAAGATCGAAGATGGTGCCATTAGCAACATCTTCCTGAACGAAGCCTGCTCTTCCGGCTGCGGCAGCTTTTTGCAGACCTTCGCGCAGGCACTGGGCTACGACATCAAGGAGTTCGCGGCCCTCGGCCTCTTCGCCGACCGCCCCGTGGATCTGGGCAGCCGCTGCACCGTCTTTATGAACAGCTCGGTCAAGCAGGCCCAGAAGGACGGCGCGTCCATTGAGAACATCTCGGCGGGTCTGTCCATCAGCGTCGTCAAGAACGCGCTGTACAAGGTCATCCGTGCGTCCAGCCCCGAAGAGCTGGGCCGGAAGATCGTCGTGCAGGGCGGTACGTTCTACAATGAGGCCGTCCTCCGCGCCTTCGAGAAGGAGATGGGCGTCGAGGTCATCCGCCCCGACATCGCCGGTCTGATGGGCGCTTACGGTGCGGCCCTCTTCGGTCTGCGCCAGTGCCGCAAGAACGGCCAGACCACCTCCGCCATGATGAGCGAGGAAGAACTGGAGAGCTTCGACCAGAAAGTCGTCAGCGTCAAGTGCGGCGGCTGCGGCAACCACTGCCAGCTCACCGTCAACACCTTTGCCGATGGCCGCAAGTTCATCTCCGGCAACCGCTGCGACAAGCCTGTCACCGGCAAGAGCGAGGACAACAGCCTCAACCTCTACGCCTACAAGCAGCAGCTTCTGGCCAGCTATAAGCCTGTGGCCGGAAAGCGCGGCTCCATCGGCATCCCGCTCTGCCTGAATATGTACGAGCTGCTGCCCTTCTGGCACGCATTCTGGACAAAGCTCGGCTTTGCCGTCCACACCAGCCCGGTGTCCAGCCGCGGCCTCTATCTGGCTGGTCAGGCTACCATCCCCAGCGACACCGCCTGCTTCCCGGCCAAGCTCAGCCATGGCCACATCAAGGCCCTGACCCAGATGCATCTGGACGCCATCTTCTACCCCTGCCTGACCTACAACATCGACGAGGGTCTGGGCGACAACCACTACAACTGCCCCGTCGTGGCCTACTATCCCGAAGTCCTCGCCGGCAACTGCCCCGAGCTGGAAGGCCAGAAGTTCATCTACGACTACGTCGGCATCCACCGTCCGAAGGATTTCGTCCACAAGATGGCGAAGGACGTGCTGCCCAAGTATTTCGGCGGCATCTCCGAGAAGGAAGTGCAGGAGGCTGCCAACGCCGCCTACGCCGAGTATGAAGCCCACATGGCACAGATCCGGGTCAAGGGCAGCGAGATCATTGATGAGGCCCGCCGTCAGGGCAGGCGCATCATCGTGCTGGCCGGACGCCCCTACCATGTGGACCCGGAGATCAACCACGGCATCGACCACCTCATCACCCGCCACGGCGCGGCGGTGGTCACCGAGGACAGCATCTCCAACCGCGTGGAAAAGTTCCCCACCAGCGTGCTGAACCAGTGGACTTACCACAGCCGCCTGTATGCCGCCGCCAAGTACTGCACCACCCAGAAGGATATGGATCTGGTGCAGCTGGTGTCCTTCGGCTGCGGCGTGGATGCCATCACCACCGATGAGACCCGCGAGATCCTGCAGGAGGGCGGCAAGCTCTACACCCAGCTGAAAATTGATGAAATTACCAACCTGGGTGCTGTCAATATCCGCCTGCGCAGCCTGTTCGCCGCACTGGATGAGCGAGACGAAGATAAGAAGTAACATAGGAGGAACCTATGGAATACAATTACCCCAAATTCACCCCGGAGATGAAGAAAACTCACACCATCCTCATCCCCAACATGGCCATCACCCAGTTCCGCCTGCTGGAATACGCCCTGCGCTACGACGGCTACAAGTGCGAGATCCTTGGCAACTGCGGCAGCGCTGTGGCGCAGCTGGGCCTGAAATATGTCCACAACGACACCTGCTATCCGGCACTGCTGGTCATTGGCCAGTTCCTCGACGCGCTGAACAGCGGCAAGTACGACCTCGAGCACACGGCCCTGCTCATCACCCAGACGGGCGGCGGCTGCCGTGCCTCCAACTACATCCATCTGCTCCGCAAGGCGCTGGTCAAGGCAGGCTATCCGAACATCCCGGTGGCCAGCCTGAACTTCTCGGGCCTCGAGAAGGACAGCGGTTTCCAGATGACTCTGCCTCTGGCCCGCCGGGCCATCGCCAGCGTGTTCTACGGCGATATGCTCTGCGCCCTGCGCAATCAGGTCGCTCCGTATGAGAACGAGAAGGGCGCTGCCGATAAAATGGTAGACCTCTGGGTCGAGCGTCTGGGCCGTGTACTGCTGGCGGGCAAGGGTTTCACCTCCCGTGAGATGAAGCACACCTTCCCCCTCATCGCAAAGGACTTTAAGTCCATTCCCGTCACCCGTGTGCCGAAGGTCAAAGTCGGCGTCGTGGGCGAGATCTACGTCAAGTACAGCCCGCTGGGCAACAACGACCTGCAGAAGTTCCTCGAGAGTCAGGACTGCGAGGTCAACTTCCCGGGCCTGATGGGCTTCGTGCAGTACTGCATCTTCAACATGGGCGAGGACCATGTCCTCTACGGCGGCAAGCTGGCCATGAAGATGGGCACCGACCAGCTGCTCAACTGGCTGGACAGCGTGGAGCGCTCCATGCTCAAGGCCGAGGCCGACGCCGGTTTCTACGCCCCCGGCCCCTTCAAGGAACTGGTGGAAAAGCCTGAGGGCATCATCTCGCTGGGTGCCAAGATGGGCGAGGGCTGGCTGCTGACGGCTGAGATGATCGAGCTGGTGCAGGGCGGTTACGGCAACATCGTCTGCGCACAGCCTTTTGGCTGCCTGCCGAACCACATCGTGGGCAAGGGCATGGTAAACAAGATCCGCGCGATGTACCCCAGCGCCAACATCACCCCCATCGACTATGACCCCAGCGCCACCAAGGTCAATCAAGAGAACCGCATCAAACTGATGCTGGCCGTAGCAAAGGAGCGTCTGAACGCCCCTGCCGAGGCGAAGCCGCTGACCGCCGAGGAGATCGCGGGCGGTGCGCCCAGCCTGTCTCACGTCTGAGAAACTACAGAAGAAACAAAGAAGCCGCACGGTACAGTTTTTCGCTGTACTGTGCGGCTTTTCTTATGCGCCGGAGCGCTTATTTCTTGTGATACTTGCGGTCTTCCTGCTCATAGGCGGGCTCGCAGGTGAGGTACATCCCCAGACGCTTGATGGTGTCCGTATCCACGCTGGACAGGATGACCGTGGAGTGCATGTCGCAGCCCTTGAGCTTGGAGAGCTGCTGCAGAGCGACAGCAGCCGTCTCATTCTCGGCGGCAGAGCTGGACAGCGCGATCAGGATCTCATCGGTGTGCAGGCGGGGATTCCGGCTGCCAAGGTAGTTGGTCTTGAGGGTCTGGATGGGCTCGATGGCGCGGGCGGAGACCAGGTCGATCTCATGGTCGATGCCGGCCAGCTTCTTGAGGGCGTTGAGCAGGGCAGAAGAGGCTGCGCCCAGCAGGGGACCGTTCTTGCCGGTGACGACGGTGCCGTCCGGCAGCTCGATGGCGGCAGCGGGTGCGCCGCCGGTGCGCTCGGCCACGGCGTGAGCCTGCTTTTCCACGGCACGGTCGCCGACAGCCAGACCGGCCTGATTCAGCAGCAGCTCCAGCTTGAAGATCTCACTGTCCACGTTCTTGCCGATCTTGTGGTCGCAGAGGGCCTTGAAATAGCGGCGGATGATCTCGTTGCGGGAGGCCTCGCGGCAGGCTTCGTCGTCCACGATGCAGTTGCCGGCCATGTTCACGCCCATGTCCGTGGGGGACTTGTAGGGGCTCTTGCCCGCGATGAGCTCGAACATCGCGTTGACCACCGGGAAGATCTCGATGTCGCGGTTGTAGTTGACGGTGGTGACGCCGTAGGCCTCCAGATGGAAGGGGTCGATCATGTTCACGTCGTTCAGGTCGGCGGTAGCGGCCTCGTAGGCAAGGTTGACCGGGTGCTTGAGGGGCAGGTTCCAGATGGGGAAGGTCTCGAACTTGGCATAACCGGCCTTGACGCCCCGCTTGTGCTCGTGGTAGAGCTGGGACAGGCAGGTGGCCATCTTGCCGCTGCCGGGGCCGGGAGCCGTGATGACGACGAGGGGACGCTGGGTCTCGATGTAGTCGTTCTTGCCGTAGCCCTCGTCGCTCACGATGCGGGCCACGTCGTTGGGGTAGCCGGGGATCTTATAGTGGCGGAAGGTGCGCACGCCCACGCTGTTCAGCTTGTGCTCAAAGGCTTCGACCTCGGGGGCGGCGGTGTACATGGTCACGCAGACGCTGCCCACGAACAGGCCCGTGCCCTGAAAGGCGTCGATGAGGCGGAGAACGTCGAGGTCGTAGGTGATGCCGTAGTCGCCGCGCACCTTGCTGCTGATGATGTCCTGCGCGCTGATGACGATGACGATCTCGGCCTGTTCCTTGAGCTGCAGCAGCATCTGCAGCTTGGAGTCCGGCTCAAAGCCCGGCAGCACGCGGGAGGCGTGGTAGTCGTCGAACAGCTTGCCGCCAAACTCGAGGTAGAGCTTGTTGTCGAACTGTGCGATGCGCTCCCGGATGTGCTGGGACTGCATCTGAAGATATTTCGCGTTGTCAAAGCCTTTTTTCATGGAATGCTCCTCTTCCTGATTCTACAACTTCATCTCCGGCACGTCGGTGGTGCGGCGGGCCGGAGGGTCACATAAACACTCTATAGTATAGCATACGACAGGCTTCGGCGCAATTATTTTTTGAGGGCCTCCTCGTGCTCCAGGTGCTCAAATTCTTCCAGCTCCTCAATGTCCTCTTTCAGGAACATCAGGCAGAAGCTGATGAAGAGCAGCAGGCAGGAAAGCCAGATGGCCCGGCTGCCCATGGGGGCCAGTGCAAGGCTGCCAAGGCCGGCACCCAGCGCGAACAGGAAGATGATGGCGAAGTAGTGAATCGCCTTGCCGAAGGCTTTGGTGTTGCCGCCCACCAGCCATGCGCAGAGGGAATCCATGCCGCTGCGCAGATTGCCGATGCACATGGTGCTGGCGAAGGCATAGCCGTTCACCTTGCGGAAGGATTGTACCTGCATGGCGCAGGAGAAGGAGACGAGGGAGTTGGCCAGAAGATTCAGCTCCTGCGGCAAAAAGCCCACGACGAAGAGCATCAGGATCTCGAACAGCACCACCAGCTGACGCCAGTGGAGCCACTGCATCCGCTTGAGCTTGAGGCGGATGAACTCGGCCACAAAAATGCCCAGCGCAAAGGCGCAAAGGGGAATCAGGTAGCGCAGTGCCTCGCCCCACTTGCCCGCAAACAGCTTGACGGCCATCAGCACGATGTTGCCGGTCTGGGCGTTGGCGAAGACCTTGCCGCGGTATAAATAAGTATAAACATCCTGTAAGCCGCCTGAGACGGAGAGAAACAGAGCGGTAATAAAAGCTTCGGACATCTGTCCGTGAGGTTTGAGAGATGGCATAAAAGCTCCTCCTTCTATCCAGAAAATAATTCCATGCCATACTATAACGCAAAACCGGCGTTTTGTCAAAAACTATGCCATATTTTTTATAGATAATGACGATTCCGGGCGGGTATCGCAGGATGCGCTTTGCTTTGCAATGCGGCGCAGACTGTGGTAGAATACAGAAAACAGCTTTTTTCAGGAGAAGGAGGGGCTTTCTGTATGCCCAATATCATCGAGATCACGGATTTCCACGCGCCGGAGCTGGACCCTTATGCCCGGCTGACCCAGAACCAGCTGCGCAATCGCCTCGAGCCGGAGAAAGGCATCTTCATCGCCGAGAGCCCCAAGGTCATCGCCCGGGCGCTGGACGCAGGCTACAAGCCCGTGTCCCTGCTGATGGAGCGCAAGCAGATCACCGGCCCGGCAGCGGGCATCCTGAGCCGCTGCGGCGACGCGCCGGTGTACACGGCAGATCGGGAGATGCTGGCAGAGCTCACCGGCTTTGAGCTGACCCGGGGCGTGCTCTGCGCCTTCCACCGCCCGGCACCCCGCCCGGTGGAAGAACTCTGCAAAAACGCCCGCCGGGTGGCCGTGCTGGAGGGCATCGTGGACTCCACCAATGTGGGCGCTATCTTCCGCTCGGCGGCGGCGCTGAACATGGACGCTGTCCTCATCAACCCTTCCTGCTGCGACCCGCTCTGCCGCCGCGCCGTCCGCGTCAGCATGGGTACGGTGTTCCAGGTGCCTTGGGGGCAGCTGGGCGAGACCCCGGCAGACTGGCCGGAGAAGGGGATGGACATCCTCCACTCCCTCGGCTTCAAGACCGCCGCGATGGCCCTCAGCGACCGCTCGGTGAGCATCGACGACGAGCAGCTTGCAAAAGAGCCGAAGCTTGCCATCGTGCTTGGCACCGAGGGCGACGGCCTCGCCGCCGGCACCATCGCTTCCTGCGACTACACGGTCAAGATCCCCATGTCCCACGGCGTCGATTCGCTGAATGTCGCTGCCGCCAGCGCCGTTGCGTTCTGGCAGCTGGGCAAACAATAAACGAAAAAGGAATGCCTCCCCGCCGGGGAGGCATTATTTTTTATGCTCAGATACTTGCTAAGAATCGCTCAAAGCCTGCGCGGCCTGCCGTGTCCATCTTGTAGACGCCGGCGTCTACGAGGACTTCGGCAAAGACATGGCCGATCTCGTCCTGCACGATGGTGTGGACATTTTCGGCGTTCAGCTCCGGATGGCGGGCGAGGATGTCCATCGCCCACTCGGCGTGCTTCTGGATGTTCTCGCCGTACTCAGCGGCGGGGGTGTGGGCCACGAGGGCGGCTTCCACATCGGTCATCTCGGCTTTCAGGCGGCTGGGCAGAACAGCCAGACCCATGACCTCGATGAGGCCGATGTTCTCCTTTTTGATGTGGTGGAGCTTTGCGTGGGGGTGATAGACGCCCAGCGGATGCTCCGGCGTGGTGATGTTGTTGCGCAGCACCAAATCCAGCTGGAACTTGCCGTCCCGCATCCGGGCGATGGGGGTGATGGTGTTGTGGGGTTCGCCGTCGGTCTCGGCGTAGACAAAGCAGCTCTCGTCGGTGTAGCCCCGCCATACGGTCAAAATCTTATCGGCCAGTTCCACAAGGCGCTCGTCGTCGGCACAGGTGAGGCGGATGCAGCTCATGGGCCAGTGGACGATGCCGGCGTCCACGTCCTCAAAGCCGGGGAAGACCCACTTCTTCTCGATGGGCGCTTTGGCCATGGCGAACTCGTAGTGGCCGCCCTGGAAGTGGTCGTGGCTCAGGATGCTGCCGCCCACGATGGGCAGGTCGGCGTTGCTGCCCACGAAGTAGTGGGGGAAGAGGGCCACGAAGTCCAGCAGTTTGCGGAAGGTGGCACGCTCGATCTTCATGGGGGTGTGCTGGTTGTTAAAGACGATGCAGTGCTCATTGTAGTAGACATAGGGGCTGTACTGGAAATTCCACGCACTGTCGTTGATGGTCAGCGGGATGATGCGGTGATTTTCCCGGGCGGGATGGTTCAGCCGGCCGGCATAGCCCTCGTTCTCCACGCAGAGCTGGCACTTGGGGTAGGCGCTCTGAGGAGCCAGCTTTGCGGCTGCGATGGCTTTGGGGTCTTTTTCGGGCTTCGACAGGTTGATGGTGATGTCGAGGTCGCCATAAGGAGTCCGGGTCACCCACTTGACGTCCCGCTTGATGCGGTAGCGACGGATGTAATCGGTATCCTGGCTGAATTTGTAGAACCAGTCGGTGGCGGCCTGGGGGCCGTCGGTCTCGTACCGCTCTTCGAAGTTGGCGCGGACGATGCTGGGGCGGGGCGTCAGCACACCCATGAGCCGGGTGTCGAAGAGGTCGCGGGCCGTGGGGCTGTCGTCGCAGACGCCCCGGGCCGCGGCATCATCCACCAGCGTTTTCAGGATGCTCTCGAGGTCGGCGTAGCAGACGTCGCCCTCCGGCTCCGTGAAGCTGTCGAGCTGCATGGTCATGAGCAGCTGGTTGCGGATGTAGATCTCGTCGTCAGGCAGGATGAGGCCGGTGTCCAGACCGTAGTTGACGAGCTGCTGGATGGCAGTGGAGATCACAGGACAGCGCCTCCCTCCGGGCGGATGGACAGGACGTGGCAGCGGCCCTCGCCGAGGATGGCTTCCATACCGGCCTTGAACTCGTCCAGCATCTCCACAGGCACGAAAGCCTGCACCGTGCCGGCGAAACCGCCGCCGTGGACGCGGACAGCGCCCTTATCGCCCAGCAGATGCTTGGCGGCAGCGATGGTCACGCCCACTTCCTGATGCTCCTTGTAGCCTGCGGGGATGACGTTCTGCAGATATTCCCAGCTGCTGCGGCCGGACTCGTTCACGAGGCAGAGGAAGGTGCCGAAGTCGCCATCGTGGAGTGCGGCCACCTGCTTTGCCACACGGTCATTGTCGGCGTAGACGTGGAAGGCGCGGAGGACGGCGCGGTCGCCGCACTGCCTGCGGCACTCGGGCAGCTTTGCAAGGAAGGTCTCGAACGGCACATCCCGCAGCACCTCGCCGCCGCAGACAGCGGCCACGGCGCGGCACTCAGCCGGGATGGCGGCGTACTCGTCGGTCAGATCGGCGTGGTCTGCGCCGGAGTCGAGGATGCAGAGGGCCAGACCAGCCTTGGAGAAGTCCACAGCCACCGGCTCCACCACGGGCTTTGCGGGGCTGGCGAAGTCGATGGTGATGATGTTGCCCACGCTGGAAGCCATCTGGTCCATCAGGCCGCAGGGCTTGCCGAAGTAGACGTTCTCAGCCCACTGGCCGATCTGCGCGATGGCGATGGGGGAGACCTTCTCGGTCATGAAGCAGTCGTTCAGGATGACGCCGATGAGCACCTCAAAGGCGGCAGAAGAAGAGACGCCGCTGCCCTTCGGCACGTTGGAAGAGATGTAAACGTCCAGACCGGCCAGCTTTGCGCCCCGCTGGGTGAAGGCGGCGCACTCGCCGCGCAGCAGAGAGGCGGTGGTGTTCTCCTCTTCCTTGCGGGCCTCGAGGTCATTCAGATCAATGACGCACAGATCATAGCCCTCGCTCTGGACGCGGAGCTGGTTCTTGTCGTTGGGGGCTGCGGCAGCGATCATGTCGATGTTCACGCTGCCGGCCAGCACCCGGCCATGCTGGTGGTCGGTGTGGTTGCCGCCGATCTCGGTGCGGCCCGGTGCGCTGTAAAGGCCGGCCTCAGCGTGGGAGCCGAAGGTCTTTTCCAGCCCGTCCAGCACGGCGGCGTAACGGGCGGCTTCAGAGGCCGTCTCGGCGGGAGCACAGCAATACAGGGAGGCGAGGCGTGCGGCGTGGACGCCGTCGGACAGCTCCTGCTTCCATACGGGAATGGACTTCATCATGGAATCTTCCTCCTGACAGACAGATACTTTTTTGTTTCGTGTGGGCGATACAGCCCGCTTCTAATCCTATAGTAAAGGATTTGTCCGGAAAAAACCATGTGTTATTGTTGCATCTCAATGAAAAGTTGCAAAAAATCCCCGCCGGGGCTGTCCGGCGGGGATGCAAAATAAAAATCTCGGATAAATTACAACTGAGACAAAAGTTTTTTCAAAACAGGAAAAGCATTGTATAACTGCGCCAAAACTTCCCGCTGCCGCGTCCCGGCGGGGGAGCGGGCCGCGATATGGAGAAACCTTACTGCGGCGGGCAGCGCAAAAGAAAAGGCCGCGATCCACTTTTCCAGCGGAGCGCGGCCTTCTTGTTAAGGGAAGAAAATTATGATGTCAGGCGGAAGGCGAGGGAGCAGCGCCCTCCGGCCCGGGAACACAGGGAAAAATTACTGCATCAGGCTGCAGACGGCCTCGGCGTAAGCGGCGGGGTCATCCACGGGCAGGCCCTCGATGAGCTGTGCCTGTGCGTAGAGCAGAGCGCTGTACTTCTTGAGCTTCTCGGTATCGCCAGCCTCCTGTGCGGCTTTCAGCACAGTGAAGACGGGGTGGTTGACGTTCAGCTCCAGCACCTTGTCGCTCTTGACGCCCTCACTGCCGGGCTGCTTGGACAGCACCTTCTCCATCTCGATGGACAGCGGGCCGTCGGCGGACAGGCAGACGGGGTGGTCCTTCAGGCGGGTGGAGACTTTGACCTCCTTGACCTTGCCATCCAGAGCGTCCTTCATGGCGTCAAACAGAGCCTTGTTGGCGGTGGTAGCCTCTTCGGCGGCCTTCTTCTCGTCCTCGGTCTCGAGGCCCAGATCGCCGCTGTTGACGTTCTTGAACTCGACGGTGCCGTCCTTGCCCTCGGCATCCTTGCGGGGATAGGTGCGCATGATCTGCAGGCAGAACTCATCCACATCCTCGGTCAGGAGCAGAACGTCGTAGCCCTTGTCCATGACCAGCTCAGCGGCAGGCAGCTTTGCCAGACGGTCGGTGGAGTCGCCGGCGGCGAAGTAGATGTACTTCTGCTCGGCGGGCATCTTGTCCACGTACTCCTGCAGAGTGACCATCTTCTGCTCCTTGGCAGACCAGAACAGCAGCAGGTCGCGCAGCAGCTCGGCGTGCATCCCGTAGTCGGAGTAAGCGCCGAACTTCAGCTGACGGCCAAACTCCTTCCAGAAGCTCTCGTACTTCTCGCGGTCGTTGGCCAGCATGGCGTGGAGCTCGTTCTTGATCTTCTTTTCCAGAGCGTTGTGGATGAGCTTGAGCTGATTGTCCTTCTGCAGCATCTCACGGCTGATGTTCAGGCTCAGATCCTGGCTGTCCACGATGCCCTTGACGAAGCTGAAGTAGTCGGGCAGCAGGTCGGCGCACTTCTCCATGATGAGGACGCCGGATGCGTACAGAGCCAGACCCTTTTCGTAGTCCTTGGTGTAGAAGTCATAGGGGCGGTGGCTGGGCACGAAGAGCAGGGCGTTATAGTTTGCAGTACCCTCGGTGCGGCTCACGATGACGCGGGCGGGGTCGGCGTAGTCGCTGAACTTATCCTTGTAGAAGTTTGCATACTCCTCGTCGGTGACTTCGCTCTTCTGCTTCTTCCAGATAGGCACCATGCTGTTCAGAGTTTCCAGCTCGGTGTAGGTCTCCCACTCGGGCTTGTAGTCGTCGGGCTTGGGGTCGGGTTCGGGCTTCTGACGGCTCTTTTCGCGCTCCATCTGGATGGGGTAGCGCACATAGTCGCTGTACTTCTTGACGATGGCCACGATGCCGTACTCGTCGAGGAAGTTGTCGTAGTTGTCGGTCTCCGTGTCGGGCTTGATGTGGAGGATGATGTCGGTACCGGCAGTCTCCTTCTCAGCAGGCTCAAGCTCATAGCCGTCAGCACCGCTGGACTCCCACTGCCAGGCCTCGTCGGAGCCGTAAGCCTTGGAGATGACCGTCACTTTGTCGGCCACCATGAAGGCAGAGTAGAAGCCGACACCGAACTGACCGATGATGTCAATGTTCTCATCCTTGTTGTCCTTCTTGAAGTCGAGGGAGCCGGAGTGGGCGATGGTGCCGAGGTTCTGCTCCAGCTCTTCCCGGGTCATGCCGATGCCGTTATCGGAGATGGTCAGGGTGCGGCTGTCCTTGTCGCGGGTGAGCAGGATGCGGAAATCGCCTTTGTTCATGCCGACGGAAGTGTCGGTCAGGCTCTTATAATACAGCTTGTCGATGGCGTCCGAAGCGTTGGAGATCAGCTCGCGCAGGAAAATTTCCTTGTTGGTGTAGATGGAGTTGATCATCATGTCCATCAGCTTTTTGCTCTCGGCCTGAAATTCTTTTTTCGCCATAATACAAAACCTCTTTTTATCAGATTTTAGCGTCCCGGCGGCGGAACTGCCCGGGCGCGTGTCGCATCAGGATCTGCCTGTGGAGAGTGCCGGCACACGGAGCGGAAAACCACTCGTGAAAACTTAGCACTCACAACTTTCGAGTGCTAATATACACCGCTGAGAAACAAAAATCAAGGGGTTTCATAAAAAGTTCAAAAAACTTTCCTTTTGGGGCCGAAGCTGCCTTTACTTTCCCGCGCCAAAGCCGTATAATGGGCCGGAATGACAGACCTGTCTATAAGGAGGATGAGAGATGCAGCAGATAGAGCTGGAACTTGCAGGCGGCGGTGTGCTGACGGTTTCCCTGCGGGCGTCGCTGGACGCCATGCCCGCCGTGAAGCAGCGGCCTTTGGTGCTGGTGGTGCCGGGCGGCGGCTACAACCATGTCAGCCCCCGGGAGGGCGACCCGGTGGCCCTGCAGTTTGCGGCGGCGGGCTATCACACCGCCGTGCTGACCTACAGCGTGGGGGAGGGGGCGCAGAACTACCGGCCTCTCCGACAGCTGAACGAAGCGCTGGCTCTGCTGCGGCAGAATGCGGGAGAGTGGCACATCCTGCCGGATAAGATTGCCGTCTGCGGCTTCTCGGCGGGCGGACATCTGGCCCTGTCCGGCGCGGTGCTGGACATTCCGGGCGAGACGGCCCAGCAGAGGCCCAATGCAGTGATCCTGGGCTACCCGGTCATCACGGCAGGGGAGTTTGCCCACCGGGGCAGCTTCGTCCAGCTGGCGGGCAGCGAGGATGCTGCCGCACAGCAGGCGTTCACCTTGGAGGATAAGGTGACCTCCGACACACCGCCGGTCTTCGTCTGGCATACCATGGAGGATAAGACCGTTCCGGTGGAGAACACGCTTCTCCTGCTGGCCGCCCTGCGGAGGGCGGGCGTGCCGTGCGAGGCACATCTGTTCGAGAAGGGCGCTCACGGCACCAGCATCAGTACCGCCGAAGTGGATGCCGCCGACCCTCACCGCGCCCATTGGGTGGCTCTCTGCCTCGAGTGGCTGGGGGAGACGTTGGGGTTCAAATTGAGTTGAATTTGGACATTCCTACAAAAAATTCATAAATTTATGGTTGACCTGCCCAAGATTTGAGCGTATACTGGTCAGCGGAAACAAACGAGGAAGAAGGAAACATACATGGAAAAGAAGATCTCGGTCAAAGACCTGCTGATGCAGGCATTCCTGACGGGCTGGGAGCTCTCCGACAAGAGCATCGCTCAGGACGAATATCTGCAGAGCGCCATTCAGGTCATCGAAGTGCTGCAGGTGGAGCCGGAAAACGTCTACGCGGAAGAGGGCCTCGGCCTGACCGACGGCGACGAGGTAGACCATCTGGACGACCTGCTCCGGGCCGACGGCCAGTGGCTGTATTACGGCGTGGAGGCGGAGAATTTCTTCCTCATCCAGTGGTACCCGGACGAAGCATCCGCCAAGGCAAAACTGGCACAGCTCGAGGAGCTGGGCGACGGCAAGCAGTACCTCGTGGACCTGGACCTCAAGCGCACAAACCCCACCGAGGCCGAGAACTTCGGCAATTCCAACCCGGTGCAGCTGAGAAGTTAACCTCTCAGTCTCGCTTCGCTCAACAGCTCCCCTACCGAGGGGAGCCTCTGGCGAAGAGAAAAAGCTTTACGAAATGCCAAAGCCTCCCCTCAATAGGGGAGGTGGCACGCCGTCAGGCGTGACGGAGAGGTTTAACCTCTTTATGAAAGGGAACTTTTCAATGCAGCTTTCTGATACGGAGCGTCAGTGCCTCACCGCCATTCTGGCCCAATATGACCAGCACCCCGAAGTGCAGCGGATGCGGGAATTTATCCAGCACGGCGATGTGACCACCTACCAGCACTGCAAGAATGTGGTGCTGGTGAGCTTCTGGCTCAACCGCCGCTTCCATCTGGGCGCGGATGAGACGTCGCTGGCCGTGGGGGCCTTCCTCCATGACTTCTATCTCTACGACTGGCACAAGCGCAGCTCTTTCCGGGGTCTGCGCCGCCTGTTCGAGATGCACGGCTTTGCCCATCCCGGCTCTGCCTGCGTCAATGCCGAGCGCTGCTTCGCCATCACCAGGAAAGAGCAGAACATCATCTCGAGCCATATGTGGCCCCTGACCTTCCGCCATGTCCCCACCTGCCGGGAAGCGGTCATCGTCTGCCTGGCCGACAAATACTGCGCCGTGCTGGAAAGCATGTTCCAGCGCACCCGGGTGGCCGATACGGACGCGGCGGACAACGAGTGGTAAAGGCCTTGCCTGATACGAAAATGAGCTGCTGTACGTTACGTGCAGCAGCTCATTTTTTATAATTTCTTGTACCCCGCAGGCTCGTCGGCTTTGGCGCGGCGCTCCATCAGGTAGGTGTCCAGCCAGCGGCCATGACAGTCCCGGGCGATGCGCTCCCGCCGCCCGACCACCCGGAAGCCGCACTTCGTGTGGAGGCCGAGGCTGGCGGTGTTGTCCTGCAAAACGGTGGAGTGTAAGGTCCAGTAACCCTCTTTTTCCGACTCTTCGCAGAGGGCCGTCAGCAGGCGGGAGCCGATGCCTCGGCCCCGGAACTTCTCGCCGACGTAGATGCTCACCTCGGCCACGCCCCGATAGCACCAGCGGGGGTCTACCCGCCGCAGTGCGGCCCAACCGGCCAGCTCGCCGCCGTCCAGAATGACGAGGCGGCATTCTTTGATGTGAAAGGCGTCCCACGCCGTGTAGGGCGGGCAGGTGGTCTGGAAGGTGGCGTGCTCCGTGGCGATGCCCTCTAAATAGATCTCGGACACAGCGTTCCAGTCTTCCGGCTCCATGGGCCGGATGGTGATATTGCTCATGATATTCTTTCCCGGCAGAGCGCCCCAATGCGCCCTGCATCATTCCTCTTGTCTCAGTATAGCAGATGCAGCCCGTCCGCGCAATGGCCGCTTATTCCAGCCCCGGCAGGGTGTCCAGCACCGGGATGCCCAAGCTGTGCAGGAAGGCTTTCTTTTCCTCGATGGAGGGGACGACGTCCAGCTCCGAGGGGGCGTGGGCGTCGCAGCCCACGATGGCCTTGACGGGGTACTCCGCCGCGATGCGCCAGAACTCGTCCCGGGTGTAGCCCAGAGAGCCGTCGGGACGGCCCTGCAGGGTCAGTCCGGCCATGTTGTACTCGAGGGGGATGTCCAGCCGCGCCGCTGCGGCACAGATGTCCCGGCAGGCTTTCTCGGCGTCGGCGTCGAAGGCCGTCACCCGGTTCAAAAAGAGGTCGGGGTGGGCCAGATACCGGTAAAGTCCCGTTTCCAGCGCTTCCACCACCTGCTCGGCATACCGTCTGCCGTGGGCGGTGGAGGGGCTGCCGCCGAAGCGGCTGGCCCTGGCGTCCTGCTCGTCGGTGGTGTCGTAGTGGCAGCCGAGGATGAGATATTCGATGTCCAGCCGCTCCGTCTCTTCTCTGAGCCAGCCCAGATAGGCCGGGAAATACTCTGCCTCGAGGCCGATGCGGATGTGGAGTTTGTCGGCATATTTCTCCCGCAGCCTGCGCAGGGTCAGGACGTAATCGTCCAGCTGGAAGGGCAGCATCCGGATGCGGCTGACGAAGCCCGGCGTCGCGTAGGCCCAGGGGGTGTGGTCAGAAAACCCCAGCACCTTGAAGCCGCAGCGCAGGGCCGTGAGGATGTATTCCTCCTCGGTGCCTTCGGCGTGGCCGCAGCGGGTGGTGTGGGTGTGGTAATTGGTCAGCATGACAAAGCTCCCTCCCGGGCAGAAATTTTTTGACAATCAGCACCGTTGTGATACAATAGAGTAAATACCCGTTCAGGGCAGGGACTATTATAGACCTCTTTGCCGAAAAATGCAATGAAGGCTGCTCTGAAAAAGGAGAAATGAAGATGGATTGGAAACGAATCGCTGCCTCTGTGCTGATGCTCGGTGTCCTCGCCGTCCCGGCCTCAGCAGCCAGCATCACCCCCCAGACCACCATGAAGGAGATACGCGACGACCCCGACATCAAGGCCAGCGGTCTCTATACATACACCTATGTGTGGGAGCGGGACTGCGAAAAGCTCTCCACCAGCCGCGACGACGAGACGCTGACCGAGGTGGTCGGCAAGACCTCCGCCGAAGCCTGCGCGGCGGGCCTCAACTATCTGGCTCAGGTCTATCACGACGGCACCCGGGTGACCTATCCGCTCTATTCGGAAGAGGAGATCGCCGCCGTGCCTGCCCGCGCTCATGCGGAGCTGTATTACTGCCCGGCCCAGCAGCCGGGGGCCAGGTTTGCCATCGTGCTGTCGGGCAACTCGCTCTACTACAGCGGCGAGCTGCGGGGCGGCGTGTCCACGGCGTGGGAGCTGCACGAGCAGGGCTATGCCGTCTTCTCGCTGCGCTACCGCATCGGATGGGAGGCCGGGGACGATGCTCCGCTGGAAGACCTGGCCCGGGCCATCCGCTTCGTGATGGACAATGCCGACACCTTCGGCGTCTCCACGGAAGACTACGCCCTGCTGGGCTACTCCTCCGGCGGACAGCTCGCAGGCGTCTTCGGCAATGAGGAAAAGGGCTGGGGCCGCTACGGTGTGCCGAAGCCCGGCGTATTGCTGCTGGCCTACCCCATCAACAACTTCTTTGAGGCAAAGCCTGCCTACCATCTCCTGATGGATACCGACCGGCTGGAAAGACGCTACTATTCCTACACCGTCTCGAAGCTCGTGACGCCGGACTATCCGCCCACCTTCCTGTGGTACGGCAGGAATGACCTCATGCTGAAAGCCTTCGTCTACCCCCTGCAGGGGCCGACCCTTGCAAAGGCACTGGAAGCCAGCGGCGTCCCCAACCGGGTGGAAGTTTACGACAACGCCAAACATGGCATCGGCATCGGCGTGGGGACGGACGCCGAGGACTGGGTGGAACGTGCTGCCGAGTTCTGGCAGAGCGTTTCGGAATAACAGGAGGAAAAGATTATGTACGATTGGAATGGATCGATCCGCAGCCTGAATGTGGGCCTGCCCGACGACATCGCCCGGCTGAAAGCAGCCGGATATTATCAGGAGGCCATCGCCCGCATCGACCGGCTGCTGGCCGAGGACTGGACAAAGACCCAGAACGGCCCGGCGTCCAACGGCATCGCCCCGCCGGAGGGGTATGTCCCGCCCGAGAACCCCACGCCCCACGGTGTGGACGCCCTGCGGGAGGCCCTGACCGTCCAGAAGGAGATCATGCGCCGGCTGCCCGGGGAATACTGCTGGACGGAAGCCGAGGCCATTGCCCGGATGCAGGAGCGGGTCAGGGACTTCACGGCAGAGGAATTTAAGAAGCTCGACTGGGAGGGCCGGATGGACTGGCGGTTCGTGGAAGGGGAGAAGCGGTATCAGGCCCGGTTCGCCGAGACGCTGCTGGCCACCCACGCCGACCTCGCCGCCCGGAAGCTGACGCCGGACGCCCCCAACAACAAGAACGAAGAGCGCCACCGCCTCCACGAGAAGATGGAGCGGGAGGGGAGCGCCAGCGCCGACATCACCCTCCGCACCAGCATCCGGATGTCCGACGAAGCCTTCGCCGCCGCGCTGGAAAAGGCGAAAGCCGAGGGCAGAGACGCCGTCCACGTCCGGGCATGGCTGGCTCTGCCTGCCGCCTGCCCGTCCCAGAGCCATATCACGCTGGACCGCTTCACCGAGACGCCCGGCCATATCGCCGCCGAGGACGCGCCCCAGCGCACCGTCTGCTGGGAGGCCGACTTGACCGAGAACCGCACCTTCGGGGCCGAGTACAGCTACCGGGAGACGGCAGTCTATGCCGACCCGCTTTCCTTCACGCCCGACGCGGAGCAGCCCGATCTCTACACCGGCGAGGAAGCGCCCCACATCGTCTTTACGCCCTACCTGCGGGCGCTGGCGGCTCAGCTCACCGAGGGCATCGCCAGCCCGGCGGAGAAGGCTAAGCGCATCTACGATTATGTCACCCTGAATGTCCGGTATCACTTCCAGCCATCCTATTTCGTCCATGAGTCCATCGCCGAGAACTGCGCCCGCAGCCGCCGGGGAGACTGCGGCATCATGGCGCTGACCTTCATCACCCTCTGCCGCATCGCGGGCATCCCGGCCCGGTGGGAGAGCGGCTTTGCAGTGGCCCCGGGGGACGCGGGCTGTCACGACTGGGCGCGGTTCTACGTCGCCCCCAGGGGCTGGATGTATGCCGACTGCTCCTACGGTGCCTCCATGGCCCGCCGGGGCGATGAAGTGCTCCGCCGCCACTATTTCGGCAGTCTGGATACGGGCCGCATGGTGGCAAACAGCGCCTTTGAAGCGCCCTTCGACCCGCCGATGCTGGGCTTCCGCAGCGACCCCTACGACAACCAGAGCGGCGAGATGGAGGCCGACGGCGTGGGCCTGTACGGTGACGATACCGTGACCACCAAAGAAGTTTTGAAGTTTGAGGAAGTAGAATAAATGGAATTTCTCGCAATGCTGTATACCGTCCTGCTGGTGGCCATCTGCCTGATGATGGCGCTGCTGCTCTTCCGCAGCGGACGCCCCACCGGCGGGCTGGACGAAGCCGACTGCGAAGAGCTGAAAGACTGGCTCGAAGAGCAGCTGGCCGCTCAGGCCAGAGAGTTCAACGCCCGTCAGGACGCCATCGCCCAGCAGAACTACGCCGCCATCCGCAGCGTCAGCGAGACGCTGCAGACGGCTGTGCAGGGCATGAGCACCACCCTCGGTCAGGGGCAGGACAGCCAGCAGCGCATCCTGGAGCGGCGTCTGCAGAGCCTCGAACAGGCCAACAACCAGCAGATGGAGCAGCTGCGCCGCGCCATGGTCGAGAGCATGACGGCATTGCAGGCTGAGAACACCCGCAAGCTGGACGAGATACGCCACACGGTGGACGAGCAGCTTCAGGACGCTTTGCAGAAGCGGGTGACGGAAAGCTTCAAGGCTGTTAACCAGCAGCTCGAGCAGGTGTACAAGGGCCTTGGCGAGATGCAGTCCCTCGCCGCCGACGTGGGCGGCCTGAAGCAGGTGCTCTCGGGCGTCAAGACCCGCGGCATCCTCGGCGAGATCCAGCTGGGCGCGATCTTGGAAGAGATCCTCGCCCCGGAGCAGTATGACACCAACGTCGCCACCATCCCGGGCAGCACCCAGCGGGTGGAATACGCCATCCGGATGCCGGGTGCCGACGGCGGCAGCGTCTGGCTCCCCATCGACTCCAAGTTCCCCGGCGACACCTACGCCCACTTACAGGACGCCTACGCTTCCGGCGACGCGCAGGCCGTGGAGGATGCCCGCCACGCCCTCGAGCTGGTGCTCCGCAGCGAGGCCAGAGACATCCGGGAAAAGTACGTCGAGCCGCCCTATACCACGGCTTTCGGCATCCTGTTCTTGCCCTTTGAGGGCCTGTATGCCGAGGTGGTGAACGCAGGGCTGCTGGAGGTCTTGCAGCGGGACTATCAGGTCAACGTGGCAGGCCCCAGCACCATGGCAGCCCTGCTGAACAGCCTGCAGATGGGCTTCAAGACCCTCGCCATCCAGAAGCGCTCCGGCGAGGTCTGGCAGCTGCTGGGCGCGGTGAAAACGGAGTTCGACAAGTTCGGGCAGGGCCTCGCCAAGATGCAGCAGCGTCTGCGCCAGACCGACGAAGAGCTGGACCAGCTCATCGGCGTCCGCAGCCGGGCCATCAGCCGGAAGCTGCGCAGCGTCCAGAGCCTCGACGAGGCCAGCGCCAGCGCCCTGCTCGAGATAGACGATATGAACGAGCTGCCGAAAGCACTCTCTGAGACCAGCGAAATATCGGATAAAGTTCCTGAATAATGACGTATCAGCGCGACAAAACGAACTTTATCCATGTGATGAACTTCGGGTAAGCTGATAAAGTTCGAACTTTATCAACAGGGGGAACTTTATCAAGCTGATAAAGTTTGATTTATAACGTATCTAAGATATATATTTGGAACTTTATCATAGAACCTACCGCAGTAGAACGTCATTCGGCCATCCGGCCTGATAAATAGTTGACGAAGGCGGCAGACTGTGCTATACTGAGAACGATTACTAAAATAATTGCCAGCCATGGCAGACCATACACACCAATAACAGAGAGGAAATGTGCTTATGAGCGTAAAGAACATCAGCAGCGCCATTCTGGGCGTGGGCGTGGACGATACCACCATCGATTTGTTTGAGAGCCAGTACCCGGTCCCCACCGGCGTCAGCTACAACTCTTACGTCATCCGGGACGAGAAGATCGCCATCCTCGACACCGTGGACGACCGCGCTACCGACGAGTGGCTGGCAAACGTCACCGAGGCACTGGCAGGGGAGAAGCCCGCCTACCTCGTCGTCCACCACATGGAGCCTGACCACGGCGCGAATGTGGCCCGCCTCGCCGCCCTCTACCCCGAGATGCAGGTGGTGGGCAACGCCAAGACCTTCCAGTATATGGAGCAGTTCTTCGGCGCAGAGGCCATCGCCAAGGAGCGCCGCGTCGTCGTGAAGGACGGCGAGAGCCTTTCGCTGGGCGCCCACACCCTGACCTTCGTGTTCGCACCCATGGTCCACTGGCCCGAGGTCATGGTGAGCTATGAGTCCACCGAAAAAGTCCTCTTCTCTGCCGACGGCTTTGGCCGCTTCGGCGCGGTGGCAAAGTTCGACGAGAAGGCCGACTGGGCCAGCGAGGCCCGCCGCTACTACCTGAACATCGTGGGCAAGTATGGCCCGCAGGTGCAGGCTCTGCTGAAAAAGGCCGCTGCGCTGGACATCAAGACCATCTGCCCGCTCCACGGCCCCGTCCTCACCGGCGACCTTGGCAAGTACCTGAACTACTACGATCTGTGGTCCAGCTACAAGGCCGAAGAGCCGGAGAAGGTGCTGGTCGCCAGTGCCTCCATCCACGGCCACACCCGCGCCGCCGCCCACATTCTGGCCGAAAAGCTCCGCGCCAAGGGTGCCAGGGTGGTGGAGATGGATTTGACCCGCACCGACGTCTCCTACGCCGTCACCGAAGCCTTCCGCTGCGGCAAGACCGTTCTGGCCTGCGCCACCTATGACGGCTTCCTCTTCCCGCCGATGGAGAACCTGCTGGCCCACCTCAAGACCAAGGCATTCCAGAGCCGCACCATCGCCCTGATGGAGAACGGCACCTGGGCGCCCATGGCTGCAAAGCTCATGCGCGCCGAGCTGGACGGCATGAAGAACATCACCGTCTGCGACACCGTCGTCACCCTCCGCTCTGCTTCCAACGCCGCCGCTGAGGCGCAGATGGACGCGATGGTGGATGAGCTGCTGAGTAAGTAAAAACGAGTAGAAACAGGAAATCCCCCACTTTCGTGGGGGATTTTCTTGTTTTCTGTCAGTGTTTATGATACACTGATACTGCCGCCGCAAGGCGGTAAGGCACTGTACATACGGCAGGCGGTTTGGTCTCTCACTTCCGAAAGGGGGTGAGAAGATGCCGATTACTTTGACGTTTCACTTGTTTGGACTCACGTTCACACTGCGAATCAAAAAGTAAAACCGCCACCTCTGCCAAGGTGACGGTTTCGGAAAAAGAAATCTAAACCATTGAAGAGGCCAAACCGCTTGTCACAGTGCCTTTTCTATCGTTATTATAGCGCATTGCCGGGCAGCTGTCAAGAAACCCGGCAGTGCGTTTTTTGCTCAGGAGGCGCGCGTCTTTCGGCCAAGCGCCGCCGTGCCGGTCAGCGCCACGAGAACGCCCAGCACGGCAAGGCCCGCACCGGCCTGCCCGAAGGTGTCGCCCACCGCGCCCACGAGGGGGCTGGCGGGTATCATGAGCAGGCTGTAGACCATGCTGTCCACGCTGATGAGGGTGGCACGCTGGTCGCTGGGGATGACATCGTTGAGCTTCTGGTCCTCATGCAGGAGGTAGGCGTCGATGACGCCCTGCACCAGCATACAGCCGAAGATGCAGCCCAGTACCGGGGCGGCACCCACCAGTGCACAGCCGCCGCCGCAGAGCAGGGCGCAGACGGCGTAAAACCGCCGCAGGCTCTTCGGATGGAGCCGCCGGGCCGCTTCAACGCCCAGCATGGAGGCAAGCCCGCTCAGCAGCATCGGCACGAACAGCAGCGCTGTGGGCCAGCCCAGCTCGACGAGCCGCTGCTGGACGAACATCTTGGTCAGGTAGCTGGGGATGCAGAGGACAGCGGCAGAGACGATGAGCTTTGCAGCCAGCGGGGTGGCGCGAAGAGCGGTGATGCTGTCCCGCACCAGCCGCGCGAGCTGGCCGGGCAGGTCGCGGAAGGTCTGCTTCTCCCGGCGGGCCTGCGTCTCGGTGACGATGGGCTCGGTCATCAGGGCGGTAGCGGCAGCGGCAGTGCCTTCAAAGGCGGCGCTCAGCAGGTAGAAACCGGAAAAGCGGAGAAACCGTTCCAGCGTGCTGGCGAGGGACCCCACAGCCGTGGCCAGCATGGAGAGCTGGGAGCAGTTGGCGGAGACCCGGAGGTAGTCGTCTGTCCGTCCGCACTGCTTGAGGCTGTCGTAAGTCAGGGCCGAGGCGGTGCCGGAGAACATGGCGTTGGCCAGTGCGCTCAGCGCCATCGCCAGGCAGATGAAAAACAGGTCCGGCGCAAAGGCCATCAGGAGGTTGGAGAGCACCATGCAGACCCCGCCGGCCACGAGTGTCTTCCTGCGGCCCAGCAGGTCCGCCGCCATGCCGCTCGGCACCTCGAAGGTGAGGCTGACCATGTGGAACACGCTCTCGGCAACGCCGATCTCCCACAGCGAGAAGCCCCGCGCAGCCAGCAGCGCCACCCACACCGCGTCGGTGATGCGCAGGCCGGAGAAGAAGTTGTTGGTATAGATGCAGGCAAGCTGCTTTTTCAGGTTGAGTTTATGGTTCATGGGGGAACACCCTTTCTATTATTATGGATAGAAATGTGTACCCTTTTTATATATTTCTGCGCAAAACAAAAGCGCCCCATAGCAAAGCTGCGGGGCGCATAGATCATGCTCCACGCTCTGCTGAAAGGTATAAAAGGGTACACTTCGAGCCGGAAAAGCTTAGGGGTTTCCTTTTTTGAAGAAAACGCAGCCGTTCCAACCCATCGCAGGTGTACCCTCCTTTCAGTAAAGCGCTGAGTTCAGCATACCATGATAACGACTGAAAAGCAAGAAAAATGCGGATATTCCTTAAAATCTGCCCGCTGTGCTTGCAAACCGCCCCAAAATGTGATAAGATGATTCTCGGTTATCAAAATGACCACGACCTGAATACTCCAAACGCAGCGACGGAGAGAGTAGGCAGGCGCACCGCAGCAAAGAGAGAAGCTTCACCGGCTGAGAGGGCTTCCGCGCGGGCGCAGGCTGAAGTTCGCTCCCGAGCGGCCGGCCTGAACGACAGTAGGGCCGGACGGTGCGCCCCGTTACGGCGTTTTGAGCGCCGCACGGCTTGCGAAAGAGCCGGGCGGAAACCGGGTGGTACCGCGGAGCTGTGAATTTTTAGAGCTTCGTCCCTTTTGCCGGGCCTTTCAGGAGGCCGGGGCAGGGGACGGAGCTTTTTTGCTGTCCGCTGAACAACACGAATGAGAAGGAGAGAACATCCATGCAAGCAATGATCGACGAGCTGGCAAAGCAGGCCGAAGAGAGCCTGGGCCAGGTCTCTTCCAAAGAAACGCTGGCAACTTTCTGGCAGGAATATCTGAGCAAGAACGGCAAGATCCCCGCCCTGATGAAGAATCTGCGCTCTGTCGCCCCCGAGGAGCGGCCGGCCATGGGCAAGATCATCAACGAACTGAAGGCCAAGGTCCAGGCCGAGTATGACGCCGCTGCTGACAAGGTGAAGCAGGCTGAGCTTGCTGCCCGCAACGCCGCCGAGACGGTGGACATCACCCTGCCGGCCAAGACCCGCGCCGTGGGCGGTCTGCACCCCCTGACCCTCGTCACCAACCAGATCATCGACGTCTTCTCGGGCATGGGCTTTGCTGTGGCAGATGGCCCCGAAATTGAGGACGACGACCACAATTTCACCCGCTTGAACGTCCCGAAGGACCATCCCGCCCGCGATATGCAGGACACCTTCTACCTGTCCGATGAGTTCCTGCTCCGCACCCAGACTTCCGGCGGCCAGATCCGCACCATGGACAGCCAGAAGCCTCCCATCAAGGTGCTCATCCCGGGCCGCGTCTTCCGCTCTGACTCCGACGCTACCCACAGCCCCATGTTCCACCAGATGGAAGGTCTGGTCGTGGATAAGGGCATCACGCTGGGCGACCTGCAGGGCGCTCTGAACACCTTCGTGCAGAAGCTGTTCGGTGCCGACACCCGCACCCGCCTGCGTCCCTCCTACTTCCCCTTCACGGAGCCCAGCGTCGAGGTGGACGTGAGCTGCTTCGAGTGCCACGGCAAGGGCTGCCCCCTGTGCAAGCACACCGGCTGGATCGAGGTGCTGGGCGGCGGCGTCGTCAACCGCAAAGTCCTCGAGAACTGCAACATCGACCCGGATGAGTACTCGGGCTTCGCCTTCGGCATCGGCATCGAGCGCATCGCCATGCTGAAGTACGGCATCAACAACATCGGCCTGATGTTTGAGAACAACCTGCAGTTCCTCAAGCAGTTCCACGAATAAGAGGGGAGAGAGCAAACAATGAAAGTACCTTTCAGTTGGTTAAAAGAACTCGTCGATATTGACGTCACCGCACAGGAGCTTGAAGAAAAGCTTTTCTCCTGCGGCTTTGAAGTCGAGGAACTCATCCCGCTGGACGCCGGCATCAGCAAGGTCGTCGTGGGCAAGATCGTGGAGATGGAGCCTCAGGAAGGCACCCATCTGACCAAGTGCGTCGTGGACTGCGGCGAGTATGGCCATGACATCCGCATCAGCACCGGTGCGGCGAACATGAAGCTGGGCGACTGCGTGCCTGCCGCTCTGGACGGCTCCACCCTGCCCGGCGGCATCAAGATCAAGGCCCGCAAGATGCAGGGCGTCGAGTCCAATGGTATGCTCTGCTCCGGCGAGGAGCTGGGCCTGAACGATGACCTGTTCCCGGGTTCTGAGGCCTACGGCCTGCTCATCCTGCCCGAGGACTCCGTCCCCGGCACCGACATCGCCCCTGTGGTGGGTCTGGATGACTACATCTTCGACATCTCCATCACCGCAAACCGTCCCGACTGCCAGTCCGTGCTGGGCATCGCCCGCGAGGTGGCCGCTATCCTCGGCAAGCCCCTGCACATGCCCGCCATGGACTACAGCGCCGTCTGCGACGCCGACGAGCCGATCAGTGTGAAGGTGGAGGCTCCGGACCTCTGCCCCCGCTACATGGCACACTACGTCCGCAATATCCGGATGAGCGAGTCTCCCCGCTGGATGAAGCGCCATCTGGCTCTGTGCGGCCTGCGCTCCATCAGCAATGTGGTCGATATTACCAACCACACTCTGCTGGAGATGGGCCAGCCCATGCACGCCTTCGACTTGAACAAGGTCGCCGGCCGCAGCATCACCGTCCGCCGCGCCGTGGAAGGCGAGAAGATCACCACCCTCGATGAGAAGGAGTTCACCCTGAATCCCAACAATCTGGTCATCTGCGACGCTGAGAAGCCGGTCGCTCTGGCCGGCATCATGGGCGGTGCAAACTCCGGCATGGACGACAACACCACCAGCCTGCTCTTCGAGTGCGCTACCTTCGCCCGCGACTCCGTCCGTAAGACCAGCCGCGCTCTGGGCCAGAACAGCGACTCTTCCGCCCGCTACGAGAAGGGTGTTGACCGCCACTCTCCCGAGCTGGGCCTTGCCCGCGCCCTGCACCTCATCCAGGAGCTGGACTGCGGCGACATCACCACGCTGGAATACGATCTGACCGATGGCCGTCCTCTCGAGCGCAAGCACATCGTCACCACCCCGGCCAAGATCTGCGGCGTGCTGGGCATCACCGTGCCGGACCAGACCATGATCGACATCCTCAAGCGCCTCGAGTTCACCGTGGACGTGCAGGCCGACGGCAGCTGGGACGTCTCCGCACCTCTGTACCGTGAGGATGTGGAGAGCTTCCCCGACCTGGCCGAAGAAGTCATCCGTGAGTACGGCTATGACCACATCGTACCCACCTTCCTGAACACTGCCGCTGTCACCAACGGCGGTCTGAACTACGAGCAGAAGCAGCAGCTCAAGACCAAGCGTCTGTTGGCCGCACAGGGCTTCTATGAGGCTTCCACGCTGGCGTTCTATTCCAATGCCGAGTTCGATATGCTCCACATCCCGGCAGAGGATGAGGCCCGCAAGGCCATCCGCATCCTGAACCCCATCAGCGAGAACCTGTCCGTCATGCGCACCCTGCTGGCACCCTCCATGCTGAACGTCATCGTGGACAACCTCAAGAAGGGCAACGCTGAGGGCCGTCTGTTCGAGATGGCTCCCGTCTACCTCGCCAAGGAGCTGCCCATCAACGAGCATCCCCACGAGCGCCAGACCCTCTGCATCGGTGCTTTCGGCCCCGAAGAGGACTTCTTTACCGTCAAGGGCGCTCTGGAAGCGCTGGCCGCAGGTTTTGACCTGACCTTCACCTACCAGCGTGAGACCACCAGCTGGCTCCACCCCGGCATCAGCGCCGCCGTCTACTGCAACGGCAAGCGTCTGGGCGTCTTCGGCAAGCTGGCCAACGAGATCAACGCGGAGCTGGAGATCGCCAAGGAGCAGAAGGACAGCCAGAACATCTATCTGGGCGAGCTGGACTATGAGGCTCTGATGTCCTGCGTCGAGGGTGAGCTGCGCTATAAGCCGCTGAGCCCCTACGCCGCTGTCAAGCGTGACCTGGCTCTGGTCTGCGACGAGGCTGTGGCCTGCGGCGACATCGAAGAGACCATCAGGAAGGCAAGCCCCCTCATCACGGAGGTCAAGCTGTTCGATATTTATCGCGGCGCAAACCTTGGCGAGGGCAAGAAGAGCATGGCCTTCTCCCTGACCCTCTCTGACCCCGCTGCCGAAGTTTCCAACGAGCAGGTGGAGCGCACCGTCAAGAAGGTGCTGGGCAACCTGAAGTTCAAGCTGGGCATCGAGATCCGCTAAAACTGTTTCACCCGTCCGGAAATGAAGACTGAGAAGCTGCTGCACGGTGTTTTGTGCAGCAGCTTCTTTTTCTTTATGCCGATTTATGCTATACTTATCTTATATATAAAACAGCAGGAGGATTCAGCGTGGAGGATTACCGCACCATCCGGGGAACAGCCATCGGAGAATACGAAGAGAAGAAGAGCCGCTTCATTGCGCAGCTCTCCTTTGCAGACAGCGAGGAGAAGGCCGTGGCCTTCCTCGAGCAGGTGCGCGCGGCCAACCGCACCGCCCGCCACAATGTCTATGCCTACCGCCTGCGGGAGGGGAGCCGGGAGCGCTATTCCGACGACGGCGAACCGGCCAAAACAGCGGGTACGCCTGCCCTGGAGGTCTTGCAGCACAGCGGACTGACCGACCTCATCGTGGTCATCACACGCTACTTCGGCGGCGTGCTGCTGGGGACCGGCGGCCTCGTCCGGGCCTACACGACAGCCACGTCCCGCGCACTGGAAGCCGCCGAGGTGGTGACGGTGCGCAGCGTGGTGGCGCTGGATGTGACGGTGGACTACGGCCTCTATGAACGGGCAGACCTGCTCATCAAGGCGGCGGGCGGCAAGCTGGCCGAACCGGAGTTCACCGATAAAGTCACCCTCCGCTGGCAGATGCCGGAGCATACCGAAGGGCCGCTGCTGACGCAGTTACAGGAGCTGACAAGAGGCACGGCGAAGGTGGCAGTGAGCGAGCCGTTCTATGCGGCGTTTTAAGAGCGCTTTACCGGTAGAACCTCTCAGTCTGCTTCGCAGACAGCTCCCCTAGTAGGGGAGCCCTTGGCAAGCCGGGCCACTTCCTACTGGACGCCCGAGGTCCGATATGGCGCAAAAGGGCGGGCCTTGCTACAGAGGGCAGCAGCTTCTGGACAACGCACCTTGTCAAGCTGCCGCTGCCCTGGACAGCGGAGCACTACAGCCCACGAAACGAATAAACTTTGCTCGTTCAGTGGGAACTTGACCGACATGCCAAAGCCTCCCCTCGATAGGGGAGGTGGCTGCGCCAGAGGCGCAGACGGAGAAGTTTCGCCCACGGCAGCGTCGAAACCAGACAGAAAAATGATAAATACCAAAAATTACCATATGACAAGTCGAAACATTTTCTGACGAAGAGACATGGATTTTCCCCCTTCGACAGGGCGAATCGGTTACAATAGCCGCAGACGCGGCATTGGGATCGGCCGCGCGCGGAGAGGAGGGAAAACGAGAGAAAAAAGGAGGGACACAGGATGGATGTGCGCACACGCACCGAAGAGATCGAGCGGCTGACGCTGGCCCCGTGGGCGACGTTCAGCGATGCAAGCCGGGGCAGGCAGAGACCGGAGGAACAGGACCCCATCCGCCCTGTGTTCCAGCGGGACCGTGACCGGGTGATCCACTGCAAGGCGTTCCGGCGGCTCAAGCAGAAAACGCAGGTCTTCCTCTCGCCGGAGGGCGACCTCTACCGCACCCGCCTGACCCACACGCTGGAAGTCTCCCAGATCGCCCGCACCATCGCCCGGGCGCTGCGGCTCAATGAGGACCTGACCGAGGCCATCAGCCTCGCCCACGACCTTGGCCACACCCCCTTCGGCCACGCCGGAGAGCGGGCGCTGGATAAGCTCACGCCCGGCGGCTTCAAGCACTATATGCAGAGCCTGCGGGTGGTGGACAAGCTCGAGAAGGACGGGCAGGGCCTCAACCTGACCTGGGAGGTGCGCAACGGCATCGTCACTCACACAAAAGGCATTTGGGCCGCGACGCCCGAGGGCCGCATCGTGCGGATGGCCGACCAGATCGCCTACGTCAACCACGACATTGAGGACGCCGTCCGGGCCGGTGTGCTGGACCCGGCCACCCTGCCGAAGGACTGCACTGCCGTGCTGGGCCAGACGAAGTCCGCCCGCATCACCACCATGATAAACAGCATCCTCGCCCACAGCGACGGGGATGTGGGGGTCGGCGCGGAGGAGAACGAAGCCTTCCTCGCCCTGCGGGACTTCATGTATGCCACCGTGTATGTGGACAAGACCGCCAAGGCCGAGGAGCAGAAGGTGGACAAGGTCATCGGGGAGCTGTACGAGTATTATCTGGCTCATGTGGACCAGATGTCCAACTTCTACGTCCAGCTGGCCTATCAGGACAACCCCGAGCGGGCCGTCACCGACTATATCAGCGGCATGAGCGACGAATTTGCCATCCGGACCTTTGAGGACGTCTTTGTGCCTCGCAAGTGGCACGTTTTGTAAAAAGGAGCGCCGAACATCTTTATGATCCCACACGAATATATTGAAGAGCTGACCCGCCGCACCGACATCGTGGAGCTGGTGGGCGGCTATGTCCAGCTCAAGCGGAAGGGCCGGCTCTACGGCGGTCTGTGTCCCTTCCACAGCGAGAAGACCCCTTCGTTCTACGTCTATCCGGACACCCAGAGCTTCTATTGCTTTGGCTGCGGTGCAGGCGGCGATGCAGTGACCTTTACCAAAAAGATAAACAGCATCGACTATGTGGAGGCCGTCAAGCTGCTGGCCCAGCGGGCCGGTATGCCCGAGCCCACCGAGGACGACAAGACGGGTCGTCTGCGCAGCCGCATCCTCACCATGAACAAGGACGCGGCCCGCTTCTTCCACGCCTGCCTCAACTCCACCGTGGAGGAGGCCCGGCAGGCCCGTGCCTACTGGCGTCGGCGAGGCCTCGATGACAAGACCATCAACCGCTTCGGGCTGGGCTACGCCCCCGACGACGGGCAGGCGCTCTACCAGCATCTCCGGGACAAGGGCTACAACCAGCAGGAGCTGGACGCCAGCGGCCTGTTCAAGCGGAGCCAGTCGGGCCGTATCTACTGCCTGTTCTGGCGGCGGGTCATGACCCCCATCTTCGATCTGCGGGGAAACATCATCGCCTTCGGTGGCCGTGTGCTGGACGACTCTAAGCCCAAGTACGTCAACAGCCCCGAAACGCTGGTCTACCACAAGTCGGACACGGTGTTCGCGCTCCAAATCGCAAAGCGGAGCGCCTCCCATCGGTACGTCCTCTGCGAGGGCTACATGGATGTCATCTCCATGCATCAGGCGGGCATCGACACCGCTGTCTGCGCCTGCGGCACGGCTCTGACGCCCGACCAGGTCAAGCTCATCAGCCAGTATGCCGATGAGGTCATCCTCAGCTACGACTCCGACGAGGCGGGCCAGAAGGCCACCCTCCGCTCGCTGGAACTGTTCCGTAACAGCCCGGTGCGGGTGGGCGTGCTGCAGATCCCGGGCGCGAAAGACCCGGACGAGTACATCAAGAAATACGGTGCCGACCGCTTCAAAGCCCTGCTGGACGGCGTGGGCAATGCGCTGGACTTCCGGCTGGGCCGTCTGCGCAGTCAGTACGACCTCAAACAGGATGCTCAGCGCCTCGAGTACGTCAAGGAAGCGGTGGAGATGCTGGCGCAGCGCTCCAACCCCACCGAGCAGGAGGTCTACGCCGGGCGTCTGGCCGAGGAGACGAACATCTCCAAGACTGCCATCATGGCCCAGCTGGCCGACGCCGTGAAGAAAGCGGGCAGCTGGCGCCGCCGGGAGCAGAACCGCGCCCGCCTGAAAGAGGGCGAAATGGACCAGATCAAAGTCCCCTACGGCGCAGGCCGGGGCGCACTGGGCATGGCCAGCGCAGAGCAGCGGCTTCTTGCCGCCATGCTGCGGGAGCCGGGCTATATCGATAAGGTGAGCGCCCAGCTCAGGCCGGAACAGTTCTTGCAGCCCCAGCAGAAGGAGCTGTACGAAGCCATGCTCCGCTGCAAGGAGCAGGGGGTGGAGGTGAGCCTCGCCACCCTGCGGGCCTTTGTCAGCGAGGAAGCTCTGAATGAATTGAGCCGTCTTGCGGCACAATACAGCGATGTGAACTGTACGCCGGAGGACATCAAACTCTATCTGGAACGCATTGCCCGGGGGACTCCCGTGGCCAGCCGCGCCGCCAGTATGTCAACCAACGATATTGAACAGTATCTCCAGTCGATGCGGGAACAAAAGCAGGGAACTGCTGACGCAGAAGATTCGGTCTGATCTCTCCACCGGCTGGGGCCGGAAGGAGAAGCACAGATGCAGAAAATGTCACAGACGGAAGAAATGGCGAAGATGCTGGCGGGACGCGCCCGCCGCCATGTCCTGACGCCCGAGCAGGTGAGTCGTGCCATGGAAGAGCAGGACTTCGACCCGGCGGGGCTGGACGAACTGTATGCCGCACTGGAGATGCGGGGCGTGCAGGTGGCCGAGGAAGAGACAGAGCTGCCGCTTCTGGACGAAGAGCAGATCGGAAAGCTCGAGCATGAGCTGTCTGCCGAAGGCGTGGCGCTGGACGACCCGGTGAAGACCTATCTGAAAGAGATCGGCCGGGTGCCGCTGCTCTCGGCGGAAGAGGAAGCCGCCCTTGCCCGTGCTGCGCAGGCAGGGGACGAGGACGCCCGCCGCCGTCTCAGCGAAGCAAACCTCCGCCTCGTCGTCTCGGTGGCAAAGCGGTATGCCGGGCGGGGCCTGCCCTTCCTCGATTTGATCCAGGAAGGCAACCTCGGCCTGATGAAGGCGGCGGAGAAGTTCGAGCCGGACCGGGGCTTCAAGTTCTCGACCTACGCCACCTGGTGGATACGCCAGTCCATCACCCGGGCCATCGCCGACCAGGGCCGCACCATCCGCATCCCGGTGCATCTGGTGGAGAGCATCAACCGGGTGAAGAAGACGGCAGGAGAGCTGCTGCGCCGCACAGGCCGGGAGCCCACCGCCGAGGAGATCGCCGCCCAGCTGGACATGGAGCCTGCCCGGGTGCGGGAGCTGATACAGCTGGCTCAGGACCCCATCAGCCTCGAGACGCCGGTGGGGGAGGAAGAGGACGCCCACCTCGAGGACTTCATCCAGGACGATGAGGCAGGCGTCCCCGCCGACGAGGCCGGGCGGCAGCTGCTCCGCCGGGAGCTGATGAATGTGCTCAAGAGCCTGACGCCCCGAGAAGAGCGGGTCATCGCCCTCCGCTTCGGTTTGGAGGATGGCCGCGCCCGGACGCTGGAAGAGCTGGGCCGGGAGTTCAACGTCACCCGGGAGCGGGTGCGCCAGATAGAGGCCAAAGCCCTGCGCAAGCTCCGCCACCCCAGCCGGGCCAAGCGCCTGCGGGATTATCTGGATGAATAAACTGCATTGCAAGAGTAAATGGTGACAAAATGCACAAGGGTGTTTTTGTCTGGAACGTAAAAAACAAAAAAATCAACCCCAAAATCACGCAAAACATACACGTTCCCGGGTGTCCGATAAAAGAGGGCGTCCGGGAATTTTTTTGCCTCAAAACGGAAAAATGGCTTGACAACAGGGGTTTTAGGGTGTATACTGCATTAGTATCACATAATGGCCTAGTGCGCCAAAAAGGGAGTTTGCGCAGCATGAGCGGAACGGGTTCCACCGAAAAGTTTGTGCAAAACGCCGGACTTCTGCGCGCGGTGCAGGCCGAATTATGTGTGTCTGCTCAAATTCGACCTGCATTTTGCAACATCCGTAGAGTATAAAAGTAAGGAGTGGTTGATTTTATGATGAAAGTCAAGCCCGTCAAGCTCGGCAAGACCGAGCGCATGAGCTTCTCCCACATCGACGAAGTCATCAGTATGCCGAACCTCATCGAGGTCCAGAAGAACTCTTATCAGTGGTTCCTGGACGAGGGCCTGAAAGAGGTCTTCCACGACATCGGCACCATTGAGGACTACACCGGCAATCTGGCACTGAGCTTCGTGGACTTCCGTCTCGATAAAGAGCCCAAGTACAGCATCAAAGAGTGCAAAGAGCGCGACGTGACCTATGCAGCACCCCTGCGCGTCACCGCCCGTCTGCTGAACAAGGAGACCGGCGAGGTGAAGGACCAGGAGATCTTCATGGGCGACTTCCCCCTGATGACCGACGCCGGCACCTTTGTCATCAACGGTGCAGAGCGCGCCATCGTCAGCCAGCTGGTCCGTTCTCCCGGCGTATTCTACGGCCATGATCACGATAAGGTGGGCAATGACCTGTACAGCGCCACCATGAACCCCAACCGCGGCGCCTGGCTGGAGTACGAGACCGACGCTTCCAACGTGTTCTATGTCCGTATCGATAAGAACCGCAAGCTGCCCGTCACCGTGCTCTGCCGCGCACTGGGCCTGTCTTCCAACGAGGACATCCTGAACTACTTCGGCGAGGATGAGCGCATCCTTGCTACTCTGGAAAAGGACACCACCAAGAACACCGAGGAAGGCCTGCTGGAAGTCTACCGCAAGCTGCGCCCCGGTGAGCCTCCCACGGTGGAGTCCGCTACCAGCCAGCTCAATATGCTCTTCTTCGACCCCCGCCGCTACGATCTGTCCCGGTTCGGTCGTTATAAGATGAACAAGAAGCTGTCTCTGGCACGCCGCATCACCGGCTACATCGCCGCTGAGAACGTCGTCGCTCCTCTGACCGGCGAACTGCTCATCGAGAAGGATGCCAAGATCACCCGTCAGCTGGCTGAGGCCGCTGACAACGCCGGCGTCAACATCGTCGTGCTGAACGTCGAGGGCAAGAAGGTCAAGGTCATCACCAATGGCTGTGTTGACGCTCAGGGCTTCTTCTCCTTCGATGTCAAGGAGTGCGGCATTAACGAGCGCTGCTCCTTTGAGGAGATCAAGAAGATCCTCGACACCACTTCGGATGTGGAAGAGCAGAAGGAGATGCTGCGCCGCAACCACGACCAGCTCATCGGCCGCACCGTTACCGTGACCGACATCCTGTCTTCCATCAACTATCTGAACGGCCTGGGCCACGGCATCGGCACCACCGATGACATCGACCATCTGGGCAACCGCCGCATCCGCAGCGTCGGTGAGCTGCTGCAGAACCAGTTCCGCATCGGCTTCTCCCGCATGGAGCGCGTCATCCGTGAGCGCATGACCCTGCAGAGCCAGGACCAGAGCGTCATCACTCCGCAGGCTCTCATCAATATCCGTCCTGTGGTCGCCGCCATCAAGGAGTTCTTCGGTTCTTCTCCGCTGTCCCAGTTCATGGACCAGAATAACCCCTTGGCTGAGCTGACCCACAAGCGCCGTCTGTCTGCTCTGGGCCCCGGCGGTCTGAGCCGTGACCGCGCAGGCTTCGAAGTCCGCGACGTCCACTACAGCCACTATGGCCGTATGTGCCCCATCGAGACTCCTGAAGGCCCCAACATCGGTCTGATCTCCTATCTGGCATCCTACGCCAAGATCAATGAGTACGGCTTCGTTGAGGCTCCTTACCGCAAGGTCAAGAAGACCTACGACGAGAAGGGCCGCCTCATCGACCAGGTCGTCACCGACGAGGTCGAGTATATGACCGCTGACGTCGAGGACGAGTACGTCGTTGCTCAGGCCAACGAGCCTCTGGACGAGACCAAGCACTTCAAGCGCGCCCGCGTTTCTGCCCGCCGCCGCGACGACATTCTGGAGATCGACGCCGAGAAGGTCGATTATATGGACGTCTCGCCCCGAATGATGGTCTCTGTCGCTACCGCCTGCATCCCCTTCCTGGAGAACGATGACTGTAACCGTGCTCTGATGGGCTCCAACATGCAGCGTCAGGCAGTGCCTCTGATGGTCACCCAGCAGCCCATCGTTGCTACCGGTATGGAGTACAAGGCTGCTACCGACTCCGGCACCGCGGTTCTGGCAAAGAACGACGGTATCGTTGAGAAGGTGGACGCTGACCATGTCGAGGTGCGCAACGCTCAGGGCGCCGTGGACAACTATTCTCTGGTCAAGTTTGCCCGCTCCAACGCAGGCACCTGCATCAACCAGCGCCCCATCGTTGAGGTGGGCGAGAACGTCAAGGCCGGTCAGGTGCTGGCCGACGGCCCCGCAATGCGCAACGGCGAGATCTCTCTGGGCAAGAACGCCCTCATCGGCTTCATGACCTGGGAGGGCTACAACTACGAGGACGCCGTCCTGCTGAACGAGAAGATCGTCCGTGAGGACGTTTACACCTCTATCCACATTGAGGAATATGAGACCGAGTCCCGCGACACCAAGCTGGGACCCGAAGAGATCACCCGCGACATCCCCAACGTCTCTGAGGATGCTCTGAAGGACCTGGACGAGCGCGGCATCATCCGCATCGGCGCCGAGGTCAAGAGCGGTGATATTCTGGTCGGTAAAGTCACCCCGAAGGGCGAGACCGAGCTGACCGCTGAGGAGCGCCTGCTCCGTGCCATCTTCGGCGAGAAGGCCCGCGAGGTGCGTGACACCTCTCTGCGTGTGCCTCACGGCGAGTACGGCATCATCGTGGACGTCAAGGTCTTTACCCCGGAGAACAGCGACGAGCTGCAGCCCGGTGTGCGCGAGGTCGTCCGCTGCTACATCGCTCAGAAGCGTAAGATCAGCGTCGGCGATAAGATGGCAGGCCGTCACGGCAACAAGGGTGTCGTTTCCCGCATCCTGCCGCAGGAGGATATGCCCTACCTGCCCGACGGCACCCCGCTGGACATCGTGCTGAACCCCCTGGGCGTTCCTTCCCGTATGAACATCGGTCAGGTGCTGGAAGTCAACCTGGGCTACGCTGCCAAGGCCTGCGGCATCAAGGTCATGACCCCCGTCTTCGACTCCGCCCGCGAGGCTGACATCGGCGATACCTTCGATACCGCCCGCGAGATGTGGCACGGCGAGAATGCTCCTGCATATCCCACCAAGCTCCCCAAGCTGATGGGCGAGAAGGGCCACATCATCGACTTCTCCAAGATCGAGCTGGACCGCGACGGCAAGACCACCGTTTACGATGGCCGTACCGGTGAGAAGTTCGATAACCGCGTTACCGTCGGTTATATGTACTACCTCAAGCTGCATCACCTCGTTGATGATAAGATCCATGCCCGTTCCACCGGCCCCTACTCTCTGGTCACCCAGCAGCCTCTGGGCGGCAAGGCCCAGTTCGGCGGCCAGCGCTTCGGCGAGATGGAGGTCTGGGCTCTGGAAGCTTACGGTGCTGCTTACACCCTGCAGGAGATCCTGACCGTCAAGTCCGATGACGTCGAGGGCCGTGTCAAGACCTACGAGGCCATCGTCAAGGGCGAGCCCATCCCGCAGCCGGGCATCCCCGAGTCCTTCCGCGTCATGCTCAAGGAACTGCAGTCTCTGGGTCTGGACGTCGTGGTCCAGGACAAGGAAGGCAACGAGATCGACATGCGCCAGAACTTCGACGACGAAGAGACCGGCTTTGATATGCGTGATGTTGCCGGCACCGAGACTGTCGCCAACGAGAACGAGCTGCTGAACGATTACACCATCAAGGACGCCGATGCTGGTTTCGATGATCCCTCCGTGCTGGAGGATGACAACTCTGCCGCTGCAGAGTCCGCTTCTGACGAAGTGAACATCGACGAATAATAAGGCCCCTTTGAGAAAGCTGTGTTTCCCTGCGCGGTGCGCGTGCTGCCGCCGCAGGGCAGGGGAGGGCAGCGGGTCTTCCAACGTCAACTGTTATCATCGAGACTATAAAGATTAAGAAAGGGTTCGTTTCATGGAAAACAACGTCTTCGATTCGATCAAAATCGGCCTTGCCTCTCCTGACCAGATCCGCAACTGGAGCTATGGCGAGGTGAAGAAGCCTGAGACCATCAACTACCGCACCCTGAAGCCGGAGCGCGACGGTCTGTACTGCGAGCGCATTTTTGGACCTACCAAGGACTGGGAGTGCCACTGCGGCAAGTATAAGCGCATCCGTTATAAGGGCAAGATCTGCGACCGCTGCGGCGTCGAGGTGACCAAGGCCAAGGTCCGCCGTGAGCGTATGGGCCACATCGAGCTGGCCGCTCCTGTGAGCCACATCTGGTACTTCAAGGGCATCCCCAGCCGCATCGGCCTGATGCTGGACATCAGCCCCCGCCTGCTGGAGAAGGTCCTCTACTTTGCAAGCTATATCGTCACCGACCCCGGTCTGACCCCGCTGGAAAAGAAGCAGCTGCTGACCGAGAAAGAGTACCGCGAGATGCGCGAGCGCTACGGCGACGAGTTCGAGGCTGCGATGGGTGCTGAGGCCGTTCAGGACCTGCTGAAGGAGATCGACCTCGACCAGCTCAGCGCTGAGCTGACTGCCGAGGTGGAGAAGTCCTCCGGCCAGAAGAAGGTGCGTATCCTGAAGCGTCTGGAAGTCGTCGAGGCTTTCCGCGTTTCCGGCAACCGCCCCGAGTGGATGGTCATGGACGTGCTGCCCGTGCTGCCGCCTGACCTGCGCCCCATGGTCCAGCTGGACGGCGGCCGCTTCGCCACCTCCGACCTGAATGACCTGTACCGCCGCGTCATCAACCGCAACAACCGTCTGCGCCGCCTGCTGGAGCTGGGCGCTCCTGACATCATCGTGCGCAACGAGAAGCGTATGCTGCAGGAAGCAGTTGACAGCCTCATCGATAATGGCCGCCGCGGCCGTCCCGTCACCGGCCCCAACAACCGCGCACTGAAGAGCCTTTCCGATCTGCTGAAGGGCAAGCAGGGCCGCTTCCGTCAGAACCTGCTGGGCAAGCGTGTTGACTACTCTGGCCGTTCCGTTATCGTCGTCGGCCCTGAGCTGAAGATGGACCAGTGCGGTCTGCCCAAGGAGATGGCTCTGGAGCTGTTCAAGCCCTTCGTCATGAAGGACCTGGTCGAGAAGGGTGTTGCCAACAACATCAAGTCTGCCCGCAAGATGGTCGAGCGCGCAAAGCCCGAGGTCTGGGACAGCCTTGAGACTGTCATCAAGGGCCATCCCGTCCTGCTGAACCGCGCACCTACCCTGCACCGTCTGGGCATCCAGGCATTCAACCCCGTGCTGGTCGAGGGCCGTGCCATCAAGCTGCACCCCCTGGCCTGTACCGCATTCAACGCCGACTTCGACGGCGACCAGATGGCAGTCCATCTGCCCCTGGGCGAGGATGCCTGCCGCGAGGCCAAGATGCTGATGCTGGCTTCCGGCAACCTGCTGAAGCCCTCTGACGGCGCACCTGTCACCGTTCCTACGCAGGATATGATCCTGGGCAGCTACTACCTGACCACCGTTCGTGAGAACGAAGAGGGCGCAGGCAAGGTGTTCCGCGATGAGAACGAGGCTCTGATGGCTTACGCTGAGCACATCGTCACCCTGCACGCACCCATCAAGGTGCGCCGCACCATGGTCATCGACGGCGTGGAGCGTACCGGTCTGGTGGACGCCACCGTCGGCCGCATCATCTTCAACAACCCCGTACCTCAGAATCTGGGCTATATCGACCGCACCGACCCTGAGCACTGGCTGGAGTACGAGGTCAGCTTCCGCGTGACCAAGAAGACCCTGCCCGACATCATCTCCCGCTGCATGACCCGCAACGGCAGCCGCAAGTGTGCAAAGATGCTGGACGCCATCAAGGCACAGGGCTACAAGTACTCTACGCTGTCCGCTATCTCCGTCGCTGTCTGTGACGCTGTCATCCCGCCCCAGAAGGACGAGCTGATCGCCGACGCCGACAAGCAGGTCTCTCAGGTCAGCAAGCTGTTCAACCGCGGCCTGATCTCCGAGAACGAGCGCTACTCCCAGACCATCAACATCTGGCAGGCTACCACCGATAAGGTCTCCAAGGCTCTGGCGGCAAACCTGCCCGAGGACAACGAGATCTTCATGATGGCAGACTCCGGTGCTCGTGGTTCTATGAACCAGATCAAGCAGCTGGCCGGTATGCGCGGCCTGCTGGCAAACACTGCCGGTAAGACCATCGAGATGCCCATTCGTGCGAACTACCGCGAAGGTCTGAATATCCTGGAATACTTCGTTTCCGCTCGTGGCGCTCGTAAGGGTCTGGCCGATACCGCTCTGCGTACCGCTGACTCCGGCTACCTGACCCGTCGAATGGTCGATGTCTCTCAGGAAGTCATCGTCCGCGAGATCGACTGCGGCACCACCGACGGCCTGTGGGTCTCCGAGATCCACGAGGGCAAGGAGAAGATCGAGAGCTTCCGTGAGCGTATCATCGGCCGTTATGCCGTGGGCGATGTCCTCGACCCCGTCACCGGCAAGGTCATCGTTCCCGAAGGCAAGATGATCGACCTCTACGATGCAAACGACATCGAGGCCGCAGGCATCACCAAGCTGAAGATCCGCAGCCTGCTGACCTGCCGCGCCAAGATCGGCGTCTGCGCACACTGCTACGGCAGCGATATGGCAAACGGTGAGCCCGTCCAGCTGGGCGAGTCCATCGGCGTCATCGCTGCAGAGTCCATCGGCGAGCCCGGTACTCAGCTGACCATGCGTACCTTCCATACCGGCGGTATCGCATCTGCTGAAGATATTACTCAGGGTCTTCCCCGTGTCGAGGAGCTGTTCGAGAGCCGCCGTCCCAAGAGCATGGCCATCATGAGCGAGATCTCCGGTGTCGTCTCTCACGACGATACCAAGAAGAACGTCGTCGTCAAGGTCACCGGCAAGGACGAGAACGGCGCTGAGGTCGTCAAGAGCTACTCCATCCCGTTCACCCAGCACGCACGTGTGATGCCGGGCGACCGCGTGGAGAAGGGCGACATCATCACCCGTGAAGGCGTCCTGTATCCTCAGGACATCCTGGCCATCAAGGGTCTGAGCGATGTTCAGAACTACCTCATCAGCGAGGTCCAGAAGGTCTACCGTCTGCAGGGCGTTGAGATCAACGATAAGCATATCGAGGTCATCGTCCGTCAGATGTGCCGCAAGGTCCGCGTGACCGACTCCGGTTCTTCCGACCTCATCGGCGGTGCTCTGGCAAACCGTCTGGAAGTCGAGAACATCAACGCCGAGCTGCAGAAGCGCATCGACGCCGGTGAGCAGGGCATCAAGCTGGTCGAGTATCAGCAGGTGCTGCTGGGCATCACCAAGGCTGCTCTGGCAAACGAGTCCTTCCTGTCTGCCGCCTCCTTCCAGGAGACCACCCGCGTGCTGACCGAGGCCGCCATCAAGGGCAAGGTCGATCCGCTGGCCGGTCTGAAGGAGAACGTCATCATCGGTAAGCTCATCCCCGCAGGTACCGGTCTCCCGGAGGTGCGTGAGGACCTGAAGCGCCGTGAGGAAGAGCGCGACGCCGAGGTTGCCGCTGAGCTGGCAGCTGCCGCACGGCAGTAAGCTTCCCGTCACAGTTCTCTTAAAGTAAATATGAGAGCCGCTTTTGTGGAGAGTATCCGCGAAGGCGGCTCTTTTTATGTAAGCAGGAACGAAAGGCTCTCCCTTTGGAAGAGGCTTGAGAGAACGATTTTTTGCCCTAAAAGACAGCAAAAAACCTTTCGGCGAATAAAACAAAAAAATATTGGAAAAACTGTTGACATTCCTGATGAAAACGGGTATTATATAACTGTTGCGCGTCCCACACAGGGATAGTGCGGCAAAAAAGTCGGAAAACATCCGATGTTCATCATTAAGAAAGGAGAAAACCAATGCCTACTTTTAACCAGCTTGTACGCAAAGGCCGTCAGGTCCTGGCTACGAAGAGCACTGCTCCCGCACTGCTGAAGACTTACAACTCTCAGAAGAAACAGTATTCTGATCTGAACAGCCCCCAGAAGCGCGGTGTCTGCACTGCAGTCCGTACCATGACCCCCAAGAAGCCTAACTCTGCTCTGCGTAAGGTCGCCCGTGTCCGCCTCACGAATGGTATCGAGGTCACCTCTTACATTCCCGGTATCGGCCATAACCTGCAGGAGCACTCCGTCGTGCTGATCCGTGGTGGTCGTGTTAAGGACCTCCCCGGTGTGCGTTACCACATCATCCGTGGTACTCTGGATACCCAGGGTGTTGCAGGCCGTAATCAGGCCCGCTCCAAGTACGGCGCAAAGCGTCCTAAGGCCGGTGCTGCAAAGAAGTAATTGAGGAACGAACCGCCATAAACGGCTTTCCATTATATAAATAACAAGTCCGCAGAAACGTGCGGAGGGCAACAGTTTATGTAAGGTCAGCTCTTTGTGACACAACGGGAGTTTTATTACTTTCGAGTACCGATGATATCATTCTGTGAAGGAGGGAAGAAAGATGCCTAGAAGAGGTAACATTGCTAAGCGCGATGTCTTAGCTGATCCTATTTACAATTCCAAGATGGTCACCCGTCTGGTCAACAGCGTCATGCTGGACGGCAAGAAGGGCGTCGCTCAGAAGATCGTTTACGAGGCTTTCTCCATGATTCAGGAGAAGACTGGCAACGATCCTCTCGAGACTTTCGAGAAGGCGATGGAGAACATCATGCCCAGCCTCGAGTGCAAGACCCGCCGTGTTGGCGGCGCTAACTACCAGGTCCCCCTGGAGGTCAGCCCCGCTCGCCGCGAGACTCTGGGCCTGCGCTGGCTGACTGCTTACAGCCGCAGCCGTGGTGAGAAGACCATGGCCCAGCGCCTGGCTGCTGAGATCATGGATGCTGCCAACAACACCGGCAACGCCGTGAAGAAGCGCGAGGATACCCACAAGATGGCCGAGGCCAACAAGGCTTTCGCTCATTTCCGTTATTGATCTGTTCTGTAGGAGGTTAATTTCATGGCTACTCCCAGAGAAGTTTCTCTTCAGATGACGAGAAATATCGGCATTATGGCCCACATTGATGCTGGTAAGACCACCACTACCGAGCGTATTCTGTACTACACCGGCATCAACCACAAGATCGGCGAGGTTCACGACGGCGGCGCTACCATGGACTGGATGGTTCAGGAGCAGGAGCGTGGTATCACCATCACCTCCGCAGCTACCACTTGCTACTGGAGCCACTCTGAGACTCAGAAGGACCCTGTTGCATTCAAGAAGAATCGTCACCGCATCAACATCATCGACACCCCGGGCCACGTTGACTTCACTGTTGAGGTCCAGCGTTCTCTGCGCGTCCTGGACGGTTCTGTGACCGTTCTGGCTGCTAAGGGCGGTGTCGAGCCTCAGTCTGAGACCGTCTGGCGTCAGGCTGATGAGTACAAAGTCCCCCGTATGGTGTACGTCAACAAGATGGATACCATGGGTGCTGACTTCTTCCGCTGCATCAAGATGCTGCACGATCGTCTGCACGCCAACGGCGTGGCCATTCAGCTGCCCATCGGTCAGGAGGATACCTTCCGTGGTATCGTTGACCTGGTCGATATGAACGCTGAGGTCTACTACGACGATATGGGCAACGATATGCGCACCGAGCCTATCCCCGAGGATATGCGTGAGCAGGCTGAGGAGTATCGCAACATCCTCGTTGAGGCTGTTGCCGAGAACGACGAAGAGCTCATGGAGAAGTACCTCGAGGGTGAGGAGATCACCCGTGAGGAACTGAAGGCTGCTATCCGCAAAGAGACTATTGCGAACACTCTGGTCCCCGTTGTCTGTGGTTCTTCCTACAAGAACCGCGGCGTGCAGAAGCTGCTGGACGCTATCGTTGACTATATGCCCGCACCTACCGATGTCGAGGACATCAAGGGTGTGAATCCTGAGACCGAAGAGCAGGAGACCCGTCCGTCTTCCGACGACGCTCCCTTCGCAGCTCTGGCCTTCAAGATCGCTACCGACCCCTTCGTTGGTAAGCTGGCATACTTCCGTGTCTACTCCGGTAAGGTCGAGGCAGGTACTACTGTCTACAACTCCGTGAAGGACAGCAAGGAGCGTATGGGCCGCATCCTGCAGATGCACTCCAACCACCGCAAGGATATCGACTGCTGCTACGCAGGTGATATTGCTGCTGTCGTTGGTCTGAAGAACACCACCACCGGTGATACTCTGTGTGATGAGAATCATCCCATCATTCTGGAGTCCATGAAGTTCCCCGAGCCCGTTATCCGCGTCGCCATCGAGCCTAAGACCAAGGCCGGCAACGAGAAGATGGGCATCGCGCTGGCAAAGCTGGCCGAAGAGGATCCTACCTTCAAGACCTACACCGACGAAGAGACTGGTCAGACCATCATCGCCGGCATGGGCGAGCTCCATCTGGAGATCATCGTTGACCGTCTGCTCCGTGAGTTCAAGGTCGAGGCGAACGTCGGCGCACCTCAGGTCGCTTACCGTGAGACCATCCGCAAGGAGGCCAACCAGGAGACCAAGTACGCTCGTCAGTCTGGTGGTAAGGGTCAGTACGGTCACGTCAAGATCAAGATCGAGCCCAACGAGCCCGGTAAGGGTTATGAGTTCGTCAACGCCATCGTTGGCGGCGCTATCCCGAAGGAATACATCCCGGCTATCGACAACGGTATCCAGGGTGCTATGAAGTCCGGCGTTCTGGCAGGCTATCCTGTCGTTGACGTCAAGGTCACCCTGTGGGATGGTTCTTATCATGAGGTCGACTCCTCTGAGATGGCCTTCTCCATTGCAGGTTCTATGGCCTTCAAGGATGCTATGCGCAAGGCTGATCCTATCATCACCGAGCCTATCATGAAGGTTGCTGTCATCGTTCCCGATGAGTATCTGGGCGATGTCATTGGCGATCTGAATGCTCGCCGTGGTCAGATCCAGGGCATGGAGGCAATGGCTGGCACCCAGCGTGTCAATGCATTCGTTCCTCTGGCTCAGATGTTCGGCTACGCCACCGACCTGCGTTCCAAGACTCAGGGCCGTGGCCAGTATGTCATGGAGCCGTCTCACTACGAGCCGGTGCCTAAGAACATCGCTGATCAGATCATCGCAGGCCGCACCAAGGGCTGATCGTTGAAAAACGGATAAAGATTTTGCCGGGGTAGTGTAGCTCCGGCAAAATTTCCTGTAAAACACTTGATTTTACAGGTGGAATCTAGTAGAATAGTTTTGCAATGCAATTCTGTATTAGCAGGACTGTTGTAACCAATATCAAAACCTAATTTAAGGGAGGATATTCCAATGGCTGAAAAGGCAAAGTTCGACCGTTCTAAGCCGCATGTTAACATCGGCACCATCGGTCACGTTGACCACGGCAAGACCACTCTGACCGCTGCTATCACCAAGTACCTGGCTCTGAAGGGTGACGCAGACTTCATGGACTACGCCAACATCGATAAGGCTCCTGAGGAGCGTGCTCGTGGTATCACGATCAACTCCGCTCACGTTGAGTATCAGACCGACGCTCGTCACTATGCTCACGTTGACTGCCCGGGCCATGCTGACTACGTCAAGAACATGATCACTGGTGCTGCTCAGATGGACGGCGCTATCCTGGTCGTTGCTGCTACCGACGGTCCCATGCCCCAGACCCGTGAGCACATCCTGCTGGCTCGTCAGGTCGGCGTGCCCTATATCGTTGTCTTCATGAACAAGTGCGATATGGTCGACGACGAGGAGCTGCTGGATCTGGTCGAGATGGAGATCCGTGAGCTGCTGTCCGAGTACGACTTCCCGGGCGACGACACCCCGATCATTCGTGGTTCCGCTCTGAAGGCTCTGGAGTCTGACTCTAAGGATCCCGATGCTCCCGAGTATGCTTGCATCAAGGAGCTGATGGACGCTGTCGATACCTATATCCCCAACCCCGATCGTGAGGAGGACAAGCCCTTCCTGATGCCCATCGAGGATGTCATGACCATCTCTGGCCGTGGTACTGTTGCTACCGGTCGTGTTGAGCGTGGTATGGCCAAGGTTGGCGATGCAATGGAGATCGTCGGCATCAAGCCCGATCGTCTGAGCACCACCATCACCGGTCTGGAAATGTTCCGTAAGTCTCTGGACTTCGCTGAGGCTGGCGATAACATCGGCGCTCTGCTGCGTGGTGTTGACCGTACCCAGATCGAGCGTGGCCAGGTTCTGGCTAAGCCCGGTTCTGTCCATCCCCACAAGGTCTTCGAGTCTCAGGTCTACGTTCTGACCAAGGACGAAGGCGGCCGTCACACCCCGTTCTTCTCCAACTATCGTCCTCAGTTCTACTTCCGTACCACCGACGTGACCGGCATCATCACCCTGCCGGAAGGCACCGAGATGTGCATGCCTGGCGATAACGTCATGATGCACGTTGAGCTGCTGACCCCCGTCGCTATGGAAGAGGGCCTGCGTTTCGCTATCCGTGAGGGTGGCCGTACCGTTGGTTCCGGCGTCGTCGGCAAGATCATTGAGTGATTTTGTCCTTGAACGTCAGTTCTAAGGCGAACTAAGCACTTATAAAGACCTTCCCATTCCGGAGAGTGGGAAGGTCTTTTTTTGTTTGCATCCTCTGCCTTTCCAGACAGAGGATTTTTTTCGGCGCATAGCACAACTTTATGGTTTACAAAGATTGGTTGTCGTGGTATACTGGCGATGAAAGAACAAGCAGCACTGGAACTTGGTTTGGGCCGACGTGAGCTGTCGGACACACTGCCGAAGGAGCTGCTGGACAGGCAGAGGAGGTCAGCGACGATGGCGTTTGATTATAAGAAGGAATATAAGGCACTCTACCAACCACCTCGTGAGCCGCAGTTTGTCACCGTGCCAGCCATGACCTTTGCCGCAGTGCGGGGGCAGGGCGACCCCAACGACCCTACAGGCGAGTACAAAGCAGCCATCGAGCTGCTGTATGGCCTGCTCTACACCATCAAGATGAGCAAGAAGGGCAGTCACCGGGTGGACGGTTACTTTGACTTCGTAGTGCCTCCGCTGGAAGGGCTGTGGGAACAGACGGGGACCGGGAAGGAAAGCTTCCACTGGACATCCATGCTCCGCCTGCCGGAGTTCGTGACCCGGGAAGAGTTCGACTGGGCGGTCCGGGAAGCGACAGCCAAAAAGAAAAAGGATTTCTCCAAGGTCGAGTTCTTCACCTACGATGAGGGCCTCTGTGTCCAGTGTATGCACCTCGGCTCTTACGACGACGAGCCGGAGACGCTGGCCCGGATGAATGCTTTTGCGGCAGAGCAGGGCTATGCGGTGGACTTCTCTGAGACGCGCTTTCACCACGAGCTCTATCTCTCCGACCCCAACCGCACCGCGCCGGAAAAGCGGAAGACCATCCTGCGACACCCGCTCAAATCAAGCTTGTAATCCAGTCCCAAGGCCGCTATAATAGAAGAAAAAGCCGCTGTCTGGCGGCGGAAAACGAGGAATGGATATGAAGCTTCCCGAGAAGAAACAGCGCTGGGTCTATCATGCAGAGGCTCTGCCGCAGGCGGCAGGCGAGGGCGTCACCCGCCGGGTGCTGGCTTACACCGACGGCCTGATGTGTGTGGAGAACACCTTCGAAAAGGGGGCCGTGGGCGCACTGCATCACCACCCCCACACCCAGATCACCTATGTGGTGTCGGGTGCGTTCGATTTCACGGTGGATGGCGTGACCCGCACGGTGCGAACCGGCGATACCATCTTGAAAGAGGACGGCGTGGAGCACGGCTGCGTCTGCACCGAGGCCGGCATCCTGCTGGACATCTTCACCCCCATGCGGGAGGATTTTGTCTAAAATAAAATGAGCCGCAGCCCATCCCACCGGGGAAAGGTTGCGGCTCGTTTTTATGCACTGAAACTCAGGCGGCAGTGGAAGAAGCGGCCTCGGAGGAAGCAGCCTCAGAAGATGCAGCCTCGCTGGAGACCTCGGATGCGGCCTCAGAAGAGGAAGCCTCGCTTGCAGCCTCGGAGGAAGCGCTGTTCTCCTCGGCCACGGCAGAGGTGGAAGCAGCCTCAGACTGAGCGGCAGCAGAAGCAGCCTCAGAGGTAGAAGCAGCAGTAGAAGAAGAGCTGCCGCAGGCAGTCATGCTGACAGCCAGGACCAGAGCAGCAACGGTAACACAAACATTCTTGAGTTTCATATCGAAAATCTCCTTACTTTTGAAAAAACAGTTTCGCGGAAGGCTGTACAGGTGAAACCTTTCCGCAAGAAGATATTCTAGTCCGTTTTCGAAAAAAATCAAGCCCTTTTTTGACAAAGATTCTATTTACCGAAGAGATTCTACACTTTTGTTATAACTTATCGCCAAAAGTCAAAGATTTTTGACGTGCAAAAATGAAACACTCTGGGCTTTTCCGGAAGAGAAAAGCGTGGTATAATGGAACCTATGAAAGAGAACGATGGCGGGTCTGGTTACAAAGCAGCAGAAATGGATCCCGCAAATCATGCGGATGATATTGAGGTGGAACGATATGGACATCAAAAAAGTTGCAGTTCTAGGAGCCGGTGCGGTCGGCTCCTACGTGATCTGGGGGCTTTCGGCCCGCAGGGACATTGAACTTGGCGTGGTGGCCGATGGCCCGCGCGGCGAGCGTCTGGCAAAAGAAGGCTGTGCCATCAACGGCAAAATCTACCGCCCGGCGGTCTGGACGCCGCAGGAGGCGCATGACGCTGACCTTCTCATCGTCTGCCTGAAATACGGCGCACTGCCCGGCGCACTGGACAGCATCAAAGCCGTCACTGGCCCCCATACCACCATCATGAGCCTGATGAACGGCGTGGACAGCGAGGACATCATTGCCTCTGCCGTGGGTGGGGAGCATCTGCTTTACTCCCTCATCAAAGTGGCGTCTCACAAGGAGGCGGACGGCTTCCATTTTGACCCGGCGACCACCGTTGGCATCATCTTCGGCGAGAAGGAGCCGCCCTGCGACAGCCCCCGCGTCAAGGCCGTGGAGGCACTGTTCGGCGGCACAGAGCTGCACTTCCGGGCCACCGACTGCATCCGGGAAGAGATGTGGAGCAAGTTCCGCCTCAATGTCTGCAACAACCTGCCCCAGGCCATCCTCGGCGCAGGCGTAGGCTGCTACCGTGACAGCGTCCATATGAAGGCCATCAGCGACGGCCTCCGCCGTGAGTTGGAAGCCATTGCCGCAGCCAAAGGCATCGATATGCAGAAGGTGGATGCCGTGTCCGGCAAGGGCTGCGCCGTCAAGCCCTCGGCCCGCTACTCGACGTTGCAAGACCTCGACGCCGGACGCCATACCGAAGTCGATATGTTCTCGGGTGCGCTCATCCGGATGGGCAAAGAGCTGGGCATCCCGACGCCCTACAATGAGTTTGCTTATCACATGATAAAAGCGCTGGAAGAAAAGAACGACGGTAAGTTTGATTATACCGGCCCGAATCAGGAAATGACATGGGCAAAGTGACAGGAGAAATGCAGATGAATATTACGGTCTATCTGGGGGCCAACGAGGGCAGCGACCCGGCCCTGAAACAGGCGGTGGAGGAACTGGGCCGCTGGATCGGCGAGAGCGGGAACGCGCTGGTCTACGGCGGCTCCCGCAGCGGCCTGATGGGGCGTCTGGCCCACAGCGTTCTGACGGCGGGCGGTGAAGTGACCGGCGTCGAGCCCCAGTTCTTCATCGACTCCGAGGTGCAGTATGACGGCCTGACCAGGCTCATCGTCACGCAGGACATGACCGAGCGCAAGACCAGGATGATAGAGCTGGGCGACGCCTTTATCGCGTTCCCCGGCGGCACCGGTACGCTGGAAGAGATCGCCGAGGTGATGTCCAAGGTCTCGCTGGGCCATCTGGACGCGCCCTGCATCCTCTATGACCTCGACGGCTACTACGCCGGCCTGAAAGCTCTGCTGGCCCACATGGTCGAGATGGGGCTGTCCAGCCCCGAGCGGCAGAGCGGCATTTATTTTGTAAAGAATCTGGACGAGATAAAGAGCATCCTGAAAAGGGCATAAGAAAAGCGCTGGAAGCGGTGTAAAGGCTTCCAGCGCTTTTTATTGTCTGCTTACATGGAGATGACGCCCAGCGCGTTTGCCACCGAGCTGATGAGGATGATGGCCGCGAAGATGGGGCAGAGGTACTTTATCATAAAGTTGAAGATGCGCTTGCGGCGGAAGGGCTTGCCTTCCAGCGTGACCTCTTCCTCGATTTTCTCCACACCGATGACCCGGGACACCAGCAGGCAGGTGGTGATGGCTGCAATGGGCATCATGACGGAGTTGGTGAGGAAATCGAAGAAGTCGAGGAACTGCATCCCAAAGACCGTGAACTGGGCCAGCGGGCCGTAGCCCAGAGCCGACAGACTGCCCAGTACCAGCATGATGATGCCGATGAGGACGGTAGCCTGCTTACGCTCCCAGCCCAGCTCGTCCTCGAAGGTGGAGACGGCGCTTTCCGTCAGGGCGATGGAGCTGGTGACGGCGGCGAAAAGCACCAGCGTGAAGAAGAGGATGCCCACCACGGTGCCGAGGCCCATGATCTCAAAGACCTTCGGGATGGTGATGAACATGAGGGCCGGGCCGGCCTGCAGGGTGTCCGGGTCGCCGCCCGAGAAGGAAAAGACCGCCGGAATGATCATCAGGCCCGCCATGATGGCAATGGCCGTGTCGAAGATCTCCACGTTCTCGGTGGACTCCTCGATGGAGACATCCTTCTTCATGTAGGAGCCGAAGGTGACGAGGATGCCCATTGCGATGGAGAGGGAGTAGAACATCTGCCCCATGGCGGTCACGACGGTCATCCAGGAGAAGTTGGAGAGATTCGGCACGAGGAAATACTTCACGCCCTCCAGCGCACCCGGGCGGGTGACGGAGTAGCCCGCGATGATGACAGACAGCACCACGAGAATGGGCATCATCACCTTGGAGACCCGCTCCACGCCGTTGCGCACGCCTGCAAAGATGATGGCAAGGGTGAAGATGGTAAAGAGGACAAAGCATATCTCTGCCGAAGCGCCGCTGGAAATGAAGGCCGAAAAGTAGCCGTCTGTGGCCAGCTCACTGCCGTGGCCGCTGACGTAGTCGGCCAGATACCGGATGACCCAGCCGCCGATGACCGAGTAATAAGGCACGATGAGGATGGGGATGATGGCGTTTATCCAGCCGCCGAAGGAGCGCCTGCCCTTGCGGACGGCGGCGAATGCGCCCACCGGGCTTTTCCTGGTCATCCGGCCCAGCGCCGTTTCGGCCACGATCATGGTGTAGCCGAAGGTGAAGGCGAGGATGATGTAGATGAGCAGGAAAATGCCGCCGCCGTACTTTGCTGCGAGGTAGGGGAAACGCCAGATATTGCCGAGGCCTACCGAAGCGCCTGCCGCCGAGAGGACAAAGCCGATCTTGCCCGAAAAGGCGCTTCGCTTGTGCTGATTTTTGTTCATTAGATTCTCCTCTTTTCACAAATTTGAATAAGTCCAGTGTAACACTGCCACAGGTGGGATTCAACAGATTTTCCGACAAAAACCGCGAAATGCATCGAAAGAATCGAACGGCAGCATTAAAAAATAAGCACAGAGGCCCAGAGACCTCTGCGCTTGAAGATGCAGATTCAGTCCACTACCGGCACATCCAGCCCGAATTCCAGCGGGCGGAAACGGGGGCAGACGTTCTCGGTGATGCAGATGACCGACGCGGCCAGGCGGCTGCCGATCTCACAGGACTGGGCCAGATTCTTGCCGTAGGTCAGGCCGATGACCGTACCGGCAAAGAAGGCGTCGCCTGCGCCGGTGGTGTCGATGACGTCCACCTTCTTGGCGGGTACGACGCCGCACTCGCCGGTGTGCTTGGCGTACACGGCACCCTGACCGCCCATGGTCACCACCATGCTGGTCATGTTGGCGCTGTGGACGTTCCGGGCCAGTACCTGAGCCATCTGGCTGGGGGTGAGATGCTCGTAGTCGTCCGAGAAGAGCAGACCGGCCTCCTGCTGGTTGCAGACGAAGCAGTCGATCTGCTGCAGATAGTCGCGGCGCTCCATGGCGATGCTCATGTTGGAGACTGCGGCAAAGACTTTTTTGTTGTATTTCCTGGCATAGCGGAGCACCTGCTTGACCGTGTCTTTCTCGAGATCCAGCTCGATGGCGATGGCGTCGCAGTCCTTGAAGATCTCGTCGCCCTTCTCCTCCAGCAGGGTGGTCAGCGGGGTGGTGTCAGGGCGCTTGGAGATGGCAGCGTGGACGTCGCCGTCGTTGTCAAAGATGGCCAGCCAGGTCCCCATGCCATCGGGAACCTTCTGGATGTACCTGGTGTTGACCTTGTGATTGTCCAGTTTGTCGATGACGTCCTGGCCCATGCCGGTGTCGTCCACCAGACCCACGAAGGTGGGGCGCAGCTCCACATTGGCGATGTCCTCCGCCACGTTTCGGCTCACACCGCCATGCACCTGTTCAATGCGGCCGGCATTCCGTCCGCCGGGGATGTAGGTGGAGAGGGGATAGCCCTTGATGTCTACGAAAACTGCGCCGATGACTACGATTCCCATATTTGAAATTCCTTTCCTGAATAAGAACTCTCTTTGACTTCTATCCTATTTACGCTTCTTCTGCCTTTTGCGCCCGAATATCGTCGCCCATAAAGAGGAAGGGGACAAAAGAGGAGAGGCGGCTGGAGATTTTTTCGGTGTAGAGCTTTTCCAGCAGAGCGCCGTCGGTGATGTTGGTGGTGACGATGGTGGGCAGCTTCGCGCCCAGACGGTTGTTCAGCAGGCTGTAAAGGGTGCTGATGAGGAAGCTGGAGTTGAACTCGGAACCCAGGTCGTCGAGGATGAGCAGGTCGGCCCCGGCGGCGGTGCGCAGGAGCATCTCTTCCTCCCCGGCGGGGTCGGAGCCGAAGTGCAGGGCCTCGAGCTTCGAGAAGAAGTCGGGGCTGGACACATAGATGACGTCGAAGCCCTTTTCCAGCACCTCTCCGGCAATGGCCAGAGCGGCATGGGTCTTGCCCAGACCGGCGTTGCCGAGGAGCATCAGGCTCTCGCTGGTGGTATCGAATTCGTCGGCGTAGCCGCGCAGGTCATTCAGGAGGGTGGACATATAACTCCGCACCGGCTCGCCGAGGGAGGCGTCCATCCGGGCGGGGTAGTAGCGCAGCTCCATGGTATCGAAGCTGGAAATGGAGAGGCTGGACAGAGCCTCGATCTCCGACCGGCGGAGCTGCTGCATCACCTTGTGGACGCAGCTGCAGGTGCGTCCGTCCACAATGCCGGTGTCTTCGCAGAGCCTGCAGGTGAAGTGCGGCTCCAGTGTGTCGGCGGGACGGCCGCTGGAGGCCAGCAGGTCGGCCAGCTTTTTGCGGGCATCGGTGAGGGCCGCAGCGGCATCGGTGCGGTCCTTGCCCGCCGCACCGGCCAGTGCGCAGCGGATGCCCCGCACCCGCACCTCTTCTTCGGCGTGGCGCAGCCCGGGGACAGCAGCCTCGGCCTCAGCGCGGGCGTCCTCCGCCTTGGCCCGTGCGGTCTGACGACGGCGGGCGACGGTGCGCAGGGCTTCCTGATACAGTTCGTTTTTGGTACGCATAGTGTCTCCTTATGCCGGGGGTCACTCGGACTTTTTCTTGAGGGTGCGGCGGCGGGCAGCGTTCTTGAGGAAGTCGTTGCCGCTGGGGGTCTCGCGGTCTACCCGGATGTTCCTGCTGGCTCCGGCAGCGGCCACCGGAGTGCGCACATCGTGGATATTGCGCAGACCCTTGGCGTTCCAGGTCTTGAGGATGCTGTTCCAGTACCACAGGTCACGCTTCGGCCCGGCCTGCACAGCGGCCTCCTGCACCATGGCGTCATCGTAGCCGTAGACCTCATACCACCGGGCGATGGCTTTCCGCCCGCCGAGGGTGAGCTCGCTGTCCGGGATGCCCAGCAGGGAAGCAACATACTGTTCCCGGGTCTGGCGGAAGGCCAGCAGCTTGAGGTGGGCGTCGGCCTGTTCGCCGGTCTCCACGCCCTCGGCCCGCCAGACTTTCAGCTCGTGGAGGACGGCGGCCATCGTCCGCTTGCCCCGGCTGGCCACATAGGCCACGCAGAGCATGACGGTCTCGGGGGCAAAGCCCTCCTGTACGTAGAGGTTGACCAGCTTTTCCATCTCGCTGTGAGTCAGCGGGCGGGCAAAGCCGGTCTGAGCGCAGTCGATGAGGCTCGAGATCATGGGGTCGGTGCGGCTTGCGGCGGCGATCTCCGCCCAGGTCATGGGGGCAGGAGCAGAGGGCTCTGCTCCCGGCGCGGCGTTCTCGTCGTAGCGCTCGAGAAGCCCCGCACCGGCCCAGAAGGAGAGGGCGCTTTCGGCAGAGATGCGGCTGCGCAGTTTAAGGTCGGCACAAATTTTTTCGGGGTCGGTGACGCCGGTGGCCAGCACATACAGCGCTACCCGGACGTTGTATTCCTCGGCGATGCCCAGCTTGGAAAAGATGAGCTGCGGCACCGGGATGGTGTCGCCCTTGAGCTCTTTGAGACGGTATATCATTTGCTTTCCCCGCTTTCTGCGTCCTCGTCCTTCGGCGGCGGTGACCAGGGCTCACAGTCCAGGATGGAGGGCCGCTGCTTCCAGAGCGCCAGGTCAGTGCTGTAGGCAGAGGACAGATACTCTGCCGCTGCGGCCCGGCCCTCGTCCGTCAGCGGAAAGACCATCTGCCGGCGCAGGGCGGGGTCGGTGCGGTCCAGCGCCCAGGGGTCGGGCCAGATGTCCACCGTGAGGATGGCTTCCTCTTTCTGTGCGCCCTCGCCGCCGTCCGGGTCAGGCACGCTGCGCTTGCCGGGCGAGAGCAGATAGCGCATCCCGTCTTCGTTGCCGCTGTATTGATTCTTGCACTTGAAATAGTGCAGAAGGGGTACAAAAATCATGACGTCCCTCTCAGTTTTAGACTTGCTGAAATGATAAAAGCGCCAATTCTTGACGAATCAGCGCTCTTTTTGTGGAGCAGGATACGGGACTCGAACCCGCCGCCTACTGCTTGGGAAGCAGTCGCTCTACCGGATGAGCTAACCCTGCGTTTGCTCATTTATTGTAGCAAAGGACACGGGTTTTGTCAACCGCTTTTTGGCTCGATTTTGGTCGGAACCAGAAACTCCTCTGTCGGCAGCGTAGAAAATCAAATTTTACTTTATAGCAATTCAACTTTTTAATGCAGCAGCAACAGCGTTGAATTGCCTATCGCAAATATGCCGTTTCGATAGGCACTATTTTTGAAAATTGCGATAAACAAAAAGACCACCGTTTTGCCCGCAGGAAATAAGGGCAGGACGGTGGTCTTTTGAACGGACTGTGAATTACAGCTCAGCCAGAGCGCGCTTGAGGTTCTGGGCGATCTGGTCAGGGCAGCTGGTGGGGCGGGGGCCGCAGGTGGTGCCTTCCATGCGGGCGATGGCGTCCTCAGCCTTCATGCCCTTGAGCAGGCGGCTGATGCCCTTCAGGTTGCCGTTGCAGCCGCCGATGACCTCGATGGACTCGATGGTGTGGTCATCGTTCAGCACGATGTGGGTCTCCTTGGAGCAGGTACCCTTGTTGGGGTAGCTGAAAGACTTGCTCATATTCAAACATCCTCTCTTTATATCCGACTGACAGGCGAGCGGACTCGCATAGCATTTTTATTATATACTTGTCAGACGAGGAAGTCAATGTGACCCGGTCACAGAGCGCCGCCCCGGCGCTTGCGGGCCAGTGCCTCGATGCGCGCGATCTGGTCGTCCTCGGTGACGCAGGCACCCACCGGGTGGGGTTTGCCGTGGTTCGCGCCGTGAAAGTCGCTGCCGCCGGTGACGATGAGGTCGTGCTTCTTGCAGAGCTCAGCGCACTCGGCCATATCCTCGGGGCTGTTGCGGGGGTGATGCACCTCGATGCCGTCGATGGCCCCTTCAGCCACCAGCTCCCGCAGCAGAGGCATACTCTTGTACACCGTCGGGTGGGCGAACACCACCACGGCCCCAGCGGCCTTTGCCGTGGCCAGCACCTCCCGCACCGGAGGGTAAGTGGGGGAGTGGAGGCACTTGCCCCGCGGCTCCCAGCCGAACAGTTCGTGATAAAGCCCGGTGTAGATGCCGTCGCACAGGCCCAGCTGCTGCAGCGCCTGCATGATGCCGCTCTTGAAGAGGACGCCGCTGTCCTGCGCATATTCCAGCGCCTGCTCGGCGCGGAACTGGGGGTACAGCGCCTCGATCTCCCGGCAGCTCTGCAGAGCGCACTCGTTGCGGCGCTGGCGCATGATGTCGCAGTGCCGGCGCAGGGCAGGGCAGTCGAGGTCGGGCCAGAAGGTCAGCAGGTGGACGCGGTGGCTGCGCTCGAAGTCGTAGCCGGTGAGCTCGGCGGCGGGGATGAGCCGCACGCCGTCCTGCACCGGGTGGTCGTAGGCGTACTGGGCGCTGAGGGTGGTGTCGTGGTCAGAAAGGGCCAGAGCGCTCAGCCCCAGCCGCGCTGCCATCAGGGGCAGGCGGTGGATGGGGACAGAGCCGTCAGAACAGGTGGAATGAGTATGAAGGTCGCCAGCCATAAGTTACTTTCCCTCGATTTTTACAGATTTCTGCGCCTAGTGTACCACAAAAATCATCGGGGAACAAGGGAGCCTTACACGGCTTTGCCGCCCACCGTGAGCGTGGAAGAACGGATGTGGTGGGTGAGAACGACTTCGGTATCCTCGCCGCCCATGGCCAGCAGTTCGTCCACCGAGAGGCTGGTGGAGCAGAGGATGGTCTGGAAGGTGATGGTGTCGATGCCCTCAGCCCGCAGCTGACGCAGGGTGGCCAGCGAAGCGTGGAGGGAGGCCGTGAACCGCCCGACGCGGAGGGAGAGGACGTTGTTGCCCCGGATGCTGGTGTAGGAGATGCGCTGGCCGTCCTTGTCGGTGACGATGAGGCCCGGGAAGACCGACTCCTGCACAGAGGCGTCCGCAGAGCCGCCAGAGGAGGTATCATCGGGGACGATAGGGGTAACGGGGACTTTGTCGCCGGGCAGAGAGGTATCATTGCCCTTAGAGTCGTAGCGGGTGATAGAGCTGCCCTCAGCAAGGCCGGAGAACTCCTGCTCGCCGTTTATGTCGCCGATAGCCGCGTTGCCCTCGCCCGCCTTGGCAACGATGGTCACTTTGCCCTCAAGGGTGATGTTTGCCTTGGCGTCGCCAACGCCGCTACCGATGCCCGCGCCGCCGGGGATCGTTTCGCCAGCATTGTCTACATCCGACACGCCGCCGGTCGCGTTCACAGTGGGCGCGCCGCTCTCATTGCTCTTGATGGAGATTTGGTTGCCGTTGCCGTCATCTTCGTCGTTTTCTGCGTCAGCACCACCGCCAATGCCAGCGGCGTTCATGCCGCCCTGTGCATTTTTGATGGTGACATTGCCTTCGATGGTTACATCACCCAGTGCGGCATAACCGCCGCCGATGCCTGCACCATAGGCGTCGCCGGTGACAGTGCCAATCGTTGCATTATCTTTGATGGTTACATTGCCGAAGCCATAGACACCGCCGCCGATACCAGCGCCAAAAGTGCCACCGGTGACAGTGCCAATTTTGGCATTATCCTTGATGACCACGTTACCGTTGCCGATTTTATCGGGGGAACTAAATGCGCCGCCGCCGATGCCTGCCGCACCGTAGCCGCCGGTCGCATTCTCGATTTTTGCATTGCCGGAGATGGTCACATTGCCATCGCTGCCATTGCCGCCGCCAATGCCTGCACCGTACTTCGTGTTAGATGCATTTTTAATAACAGCGTCGCCGGTTATCGTAACGGTCGCACCGTTATAATAACCACCGCCGATGCCCGCAGCGCCATCACCGCCTGCGGCAGTGATGGTGCCGCCGCTGATGGTCACATTGCCGCTGCCGTTGCAGCCGCCGCCGATGCCAGCGCCTAAATAACCGCCGGTTGCATTGATCTCGCCGCCGGTGATCTCTACCGTGCCGGTGCCGTAGGAACCACTGCCAATGCCTGCGCCCCAATCGTCACTGGTGGCCGTGATATTGCCGCCAGTGATTTTCACCTGAGCGTCATTGCTGCCAGCGCTGCCGATGCCAGCGCCTTTGAATCCACCGGCAGCCTCCAGACTGCCGTTATTATCTTTGTCCTGAATGGTCAGTTCGCCGCTGGTGTCAGTCTTGTTGTGCTCCAACCCGGCATGGCCAGCGCCGCTCTTCAGCTCGTTGTCGCCATCCAGCTCAATGGTGGTGTCACCTTTGCCGGTCACGCTCACGGCGGCTTCGCTCCCTCTGCTGGCGTCGATGTTCACATCCTTGAGCGTGACCTCAACCTTATCGTCCTTATCTTCGGCCTCGATAGTCACAGTGTTGGAAGAAGCGGTGTCCTTGTGACGGTTTGTGATGACGGTGTCGGTGTCATTTTTGGTGGTCGTCTCGTTCTGAGTGACGTCGTTGCCGTTCTCACCCGCCGAAATCGTAATGTCGCCATCCTCAATATAGTAGGTATCTGCAAAGGCGGGGAAGGCCGCCCCGGTCAGCAGGGCAGCGGTCAGGACAAGCGCCGCTGCCCGCTGAGAGGCCGGACGGGGTGAATTGTTACCCCCCCCCGTATTGAGAGGCCGACCCAGAACACGCATGGCAAGTTTACGATAAGAGAGCATACAAAAACCTCCTTTGGATGTTGAAAAAATATGGACATTCGATTGATGCAATTATAGCATTTCTGGGGAAATAAGCAAGCAAATCTGCGTGAAATGCTGCTTTTCGTGCGTGAATGACAAAAAAACTATGAAAAACGCCGGGTTTTGCTTTTCTGCACATGGCATGGTATACTGGAAAAGAAAAATCCGCCAACCCGGCGGGAAAAAGGAGAAACGGAAACATGAAAACGAAATTTGGCATCGTGGGCTGTGGTTTCCTCGGCAATATCGTGGCCGATGCGTGGAAGAAGGGCCTGCTGGAAGACTACGAGCTGGTGGGTGTCACCAGCCGCACCTTCGCTTCGGCAGAGAAGACGGCGGCAAGCGTGGGTTGTGCGGCCTGCGCGGACGTGGATGCTCTGCTGGCGCTGGAGCCGGAGTACATCGTGGAAGCCGCTTCGGTGGAAGCGGTGCGCGCAATGGCCGTTCCGGTGCTGCGCCGGGGCGTGAACCTCGTGGTGCTGTCCATCGGTGCATTCGCCGACCTCGCGTTTTATGAAGAGGTCAAGCAGGCGGCCCGGGAGGGCGGCGCAAAGGTGCATCTGGCCAGCGGCGCCATCGGCGGCTTCGATGTGCTGCAGACCGTCACCCTCATGGCTGAGGCCCTGAAGCTGGACGAGAAGGCCGGCATCGAGACTCACACCGGTGCGAAGGGCTTCCGCAACACCCCTGTCTGGGCCGACCATCTGCTGACCGACACCGAGAAGACTACAGTCTTCACCGGCAGCGCCAAGGAAGCCATCGCAACCTTCCCGCGCCGGGTCAACGTCGCTGTGGCCACCTCGCTGGCCACCACCGGCCCCGACATCACCGGCGTGACCATGCACTCCGTACCCGGTTGGGTGGGCGACGACCACTGCATCACTGCCGAGATCGAGGGCGTGAAGGCCGTGGTGGACATCTGCTCGTCCACCAGCGCCATTGCCGGTTGGAGCGCCGTGGCGCTTCTGCGCAACCTCGCCTCGCCGGTCTGCTTCTATTAAAAAGGAGGGAGTCTCATGTTCAAGAAACTGGTGGCCATCGAGCCGGTCAGCCTCATCCCCACAGCAGAGGAAGCGCTGCATCAGTACGCCGAACAGGTCGAGCTTTACCGCGATATTCCCGCCGACGACGAAGAGATCGTTTGCCGCATCGGAGACGCCGACGCGGCGCTGTTGAGCTATACCTCCCGCATGGGCAAAAACGTCATCGAGCGCTGCCCGAACCTGCGCTACATCGGGATGTGCTGCAGCCTCTACTCGGAGGAAAGCGCCAATGTGGACATCGCCTTTGCCCGGGAAAAGGGCATCAAGGTGCTGGGCATCCGGGACTACGGCGACCGCGGCGTGGTGGAGTACGTCCTCCACGAGCTGACCGGCCTGCTCCACGGCTTCGGGATGCCGATGCTCCACGACGAGCCCGTGGAAATTTACGGCCTCAAGGTGGGTATCGTGGGTCTGGGCGTTTCGGGCCGGATGATCGCCGATGCACTGACCTTCCTCGGCGCGGACATCTCCTACTACAGCCGCAGCCATAAGCCCGACGCCGAGGCCGCAGGCATGAAGTATAAGCCGTTGGACGCTCTGCTCCGGGAGAGCGAAGTGGTCTTTACCTGTTTGAACAAGAATGTTCTGCTCTTGGGCGAGCCGGAGTTTGAGGCGCTGGGGGAGGGGAAAGTCCTTTTCAATACCTCCATCGGCCCCGGCTTTGACTCCGCCGCGCTGGAAAAGTGGCTGGATAAGCCCGGCACCCACTTCTTCTGTGATACCTACGCCGCCGCAGGCCCCGTCAGTGAGGGCTTTTTCCAGCGGCCCAATGTCCACAGCCCGGGTGTCTCGGCAGGCCGCACCAGGCAGGCTTTCGTTCTACTGAGCAAGAAGGTGCTGGCAAACATCGAGACGGCGCTGGGAGAATAAGCTATAACTTTTGAAAAGCCGCTGCATGGGAGACTGTGCGGCGGCAGACGACAACCCCATGAAGCTCATGAGCATTGCCATGAAGCCCCTGTGCTCTCCGCCGTTCCCGCTGGACTACATCGAGGAAATGACCGCCTTGATGGGCGGCGATGGACGGATGCGGTAAGCCGCAGCCAAAAACGAAAAGGTCGCTGTGCCGGAGAAGTGCTCTGCGGCACAGATGGAAAACTGGAAGAAACTGTGCCGGAGAAGGTATGAAAAAGTACAAAGATAGGGGAGAGTGCTTCGATGGACTATATCAGAGTTACCAAAGAAAACATCGACAGGGAACACATCTGTTGTGCCATGTCCGGCAAACAGAGCCTCACCAAGAAAGAATGGCTCAAGCAGCGCTTTGAGGAGGGACTTGTTTTTTACCGCAGTACAGAGCGCGGCAAATGCTTTATCGAGTACATCCCGGCAGAAAACGCATGGGTACCCATTGATGCCGCAGGCTGGCTTTATATCAACTGTCTGTGGGTCTCCGGTTCTTTGAAAGGTCACGGCTATTCCAGCGATCTGCTGGAAGAATGCCTTCGGGATGCCAAGGCGCAGGGCAAAAACGGCGTTTGCATTCTGTGTGCCGAGGGGCGCAAACGGGAATTTCTCGCTGACCCCAAGTTTTTGACCCATAAGGGCTTCAAGGTCTCAGACATCTCCGATTGCGGCATCAATCTCATGTGTCTGCCCCTTGCAGAGAATGTCCGGCCACCAAAATTCAAGGACTGTGCCAAGCATCCCAAGGTGGAGGAAAACGGCTTTGTCCTCTACTATACCGACCAGTGCCCCTACACCTATTATTGGGTGCCAAAGGTACAGGAGGCTGCAAAGGAACATGGGATCCCGTTCAAAGCCGTTCACATCACCGAGAAAGAGACGGCCCAGAATGTGCCTGCACCTGTCACAACATACGCGTTGTTCCGGGATGGGAAGTTTGTGACCCAGAGCATCCAGTCGGACAAGAAATTTTTGAAATTAGCGGCAGAATAATTGAATCAGGCCAGACGCCAGACGCTCAGACGCAGTGCAGCCCATAGAATGGGGGTGTGCTGCGTTTTTTGGAGGACTTTATATGGAAGAAATTGTTGTATATGTTCACGGAAAGGGCGGTTCGGCACAAGAGGCCGAGCATTATAAAGCCCTATTCCCTGATTGTGAAGTAATTGGTTTCGACTACCACGCACAATCTCCATGGGAAGCCACGGAGGAATTTTCCGGATTTTTTACGGCAGTGCGGAAACGCTGCGGGAAGCTCACACTGGTGGCAAATAGCATTGGTGCGTTTTTATCTTTGTCCTCGTTGAATGAGAAATTGGTGGATACCGCTTGTTTTATTTCTCCAGTAGTCGATATGGAGCAACTGATTTGCAACATGATGCAATGGGCTGACGTCTCCGAAGCAGAACTTGCAGAAAAACTGGAAATTCCCACAACATTTGGAGAAACGCTGTCGTGGAAATATCTCTGCTATGTCCGAGAGTATCCGGTTTCATGGAAAATCCCTACCCGCATCTTGTATGGGGAAAAGGATGCTCTGACCTCCATGGAAACCATAAAAGCCTTTGCGGAAAAGAACAACGCAGAGCTGACCGTTATGCCGGGCGGAGAGCATTGGTTTCATACGAAAGAGCAGATGCAATTTTTAGATAACTGGATAAAGAATAGGAGACCCTGCAATGAAACAGAAAATAAGGACGGCTTCGATTCTCCTGCTTATGGTTCTGGGAACCGGGCTGGTGCTGATGGCTTGAGGCACCAAAAGTCTTGCTGACAGCAGCACAGGAGGCTCGGATCCTTACGGACTGAATGTTGAAAGCATGACAGGAACAGACAACTGCCAGATGGAACTGCAGGAGAGTGAAGTACTGCTATCCGTGCCCATCTACCGGTGGCTGCGAAAGCAAGGCGTTGCCCGTTTTTCGGCTTTGTAATGGCAGCATTATAGGAGCTCCGATGTGCGATATTGCGCCAGCTTCCCATTATGGGAGGCTGGTATTTTTGCGCTTTTGCTGTATCAACCTACGATGGTGCAGAAATTTCCACTCAAAAGGGGCATAAAAGCGATGCGCTTGCCCTGCTTGCTGGTACAATGTCATCGATGAAACAAAAATAGTTTCATCAAAGA
>NZ_JAFREF010000006.1:0-134412 GCF_017377665.1 Faecalibacterium sp. Marseille-P9590 | reverse complement strand
GTCATTCTTTTGTCTCAGCGCTTGGCGCTCAAGTATAATACCATATGCCGGGCCAGATGTCAACACTTTTTTGCAAGTTTTTTCAGGTTTTTTCTTCTTTCTCCAAAATTCATCTTCCTGTAGGCCCCAACCCCTCCGCTGCGGCCATGGCCGCAGCGTCTCCCCTTGCCAAGGGGAGACGAAGGTGTTATATATTATATATACATTATAAGCAAGCAGGGAGGCACCAACCATGATACTTACCGTCAATCTCGGCAACACCCACATCACCATTGGCGGCTACGAGCACGACGATCTGAAATTCTGCGGACGGCTCCACACCGACCCCGCGGCCACCGTCGATGAATACGGCCTGCGGCTGCTGAATCTGCTTTCGCTCCACGGCGCTTCGCCAGAACAAATTGAGGGCGGCATTCTGGGCAGCGTGGTGCCTGCGCTGACGGGGCGGGTGCTAGCCGCTTTGCAGATGCTCTGCCCGGTGCGCATCCTGACCGTCGGGCCGGGACTCAAGAGCGGCATCCGCCTCCGGCTGGACAATCCCGCCCAGCTGGGTGCCGAACTGCTCTGCGGCGCGGTGGCCGCACTGGCTGAGGGTTCTGGGCCTCTGGTGGTCATTTCTGCTGACACAGCTATCTCCCTGATGGCTGTCAACGGGAAACAGGAACTTGTAGGCGGTGTCATCCTGCCGGGGCCGCAGCTTTCGCTGGCTGCATTGGTGCAGAACACCGCCCAGCTGCCTCAAATCGACCTCTCCGCGCCTGCGCCCGCCTCCGTACTGGGCAAGAACACCGCCGCCTGCTTGCAGAACGGCTTTATCCTCGGCACTGCCGGGATGCTGGACGGGCTGGCTGACCATTTCTGCGCCGAGCTTGGCCCTGAGACGAAGTTCTACGCCACCGGCAATCTGCCCACGGCCATCCGGGACGCCTGCCGCACGCCCATCCTCTACCGTGAGACGCTCATCACGGACGGCCTGTACTGCATCTGGCTGCGGAATCGCCGCTGAAGTTTTATTTGCATTTTGCAAGAGGCTGTGCTATACTATATTGTACTGATTCATCAGTACAAATCGTGCGATCGTAGCTCAGCTGGATAGAGCGTTCGGCTCCGACCCGGAAGGCCAGAGGTTCGAATCCTCCCGGTCGCACCAAACAATGGAAATCCGAACCTTTTCTCAATGGGAGAAGGGTTCGGATTTTTTGTTTTCTACTGAATTATCTCATCTACAATGACCCGCTGGCGTATGCAGACCTGATTCTGAACGGTGACCCGGAGGGATACTTGAAAAACGTAACCGGGAGCCATGGGTTAGAAGATTAAGAAAAATGCCGTTCCCAAAGCAACTGGAACGGCATTTCTTATTTTTCGATATTCGGCATCTTCTGTCCCCGAAGCTCCTGCCGGATGGCACGGAACTGCTCCGGCACATCCGCATCGGTCATTGCACCGGGGACATCTACCGTCCCAGCGGCTTTGGCGGCTTCATAGAACCAGCATTTATACTCCACGGTCTCCAGCGTGTGCTGTAACTGCTGGATCTGCTGGGTGAGCACCTCCCGCTGATGCCGGAACATTTCCAGCCGGGTGTCAATGGTGTCGTCTCCCTGCATGGAAAGCTCGATATACTGCCGGATATCCTTGATGGACATTCCGGCTTTTTTCATGCAGCGGATGACCTGCAGCCACTCGAAGTCGTTTTCCCGAAACATCCGAATGCCGCCGGAGGAACGCTCCACAAAGGGAAGTAACCCTTCTTTGTCGTAGTAGCGCAGGGTGGAGGCAGGTACGCCCAGCTTTTGTGCCATTTCACCTACGGTATAGATCATCTGAAACCTCCGTTTTTTCAAAAAGCCCTTGACTTAAAGTACGCTTTAAGTTGTATGATAAAATCAAACTTTATCAACATCATAATGCGGATGCACCCCGCTGTCAAGGAGGTTCCTATGAGCAAGAAGGTATTGATTTTGTCTGGCAGTCCCCGGAAGGGCGGCAACTCTGACATTCTATGCGACGAATTTCTGCGTGGAGCACAGGATGCCGGGCATAAAGCAGAAAAGATCCGGGTCGCTGAGAAAAAGGTGGCTCCCTGTTCCGGCTGCTACTACTGCAGCACCCACGGCGGAGCCTGCGTCCACAAGGATGATATGGCAGACATCCTGCAAAAGATGATCGATGCCGATGTCATTGTGCTGGCAAGCCCGGTATACTTCTACTCCATCAGCGCCCAGTTGAAGGCAGTGATCGACCGTACCGTGGCACGGTGGCTTGAGGTCAAAGACAAGGAATTCTACTACATCACCACTATGGCAGACGAGGAAAAATCCTCTGCGGACACTACGCTGGCCTGCTTCCGGGGCTATGCAGACTGCGTGGAAGGAGCCGTGGAAAAGGGAGTCCTTGTAGCAGGCGGTGTCTATGAGCCGGGTGCGGTGCAAAACACCTCTGCAATGGCACAGGCTTACGAGATGGGGAGGAACGTATAATGGCAGTAAAACAGACAGCAGGGCGGGATGCTCTGGGCGAATTTGCACCAAAATTTGCAGAACTTAACGATGAGGTACTATTCGGGCAGGTGTGGAGCCGAGAGGATAAACTCTCCCTCCGGGACCGCAGCCTTGTGACGGTGGTAGCACTGATGGCGCAGGGACTGACGGACTCCTCGTTTCGGTATCACCTGACGGCAGCGAAAAACAACGGTATTACCCGGACTGAGATTGCAGAGATCCTGACCCATGCGGCGTTTTATGCAGGCTGGCCCAAGGCGTGGGCGGCTTTCCGCATGGCAAAGGAAGTCTGGGCAGAGGACGCTGCAGAGGATGCCAAGGCAAAGCACCAGAGCGAAATGGTGTTCCCCATCGGCGCACCCAACGACGGTTTTGCGCAGTATTTCAGCGGAAAAAGCTATCTGGCACCCCTGTCCACCGCACAGGTTGGCATTTACAACGTCACCTTTGAGCCGGGCTGCCGGAACAACTGGCACATCCACCATGCCGCAAAGGGCGGCGGACAGATCCTTGTCTGCGTGGCAGGCCGGGGCTACTATCAGGAATGGGGCAAAGCGCCGCAGGAGCTGCATCCGGGCGATGTGGTAAATATTCCCCCGGAGGTCAAGCACTGGCATGGTGCTGCACCCGATTGCTGGTTCTCTCATCTGGCAGTGGAAGTACCCGGCGAAGGCACCTCTAACGAGTGGTGCGAGCCGGTGCCGGAAGAAACCTATAAGGAGTTACGGTGATGCGTTTTGACGCACACCCAACCATGATGAAACAAAAACAGGGTGCGCCCTGCGGACGCACCCTGAAAAATCCACGAACAATAACGATATGTACAACAGAGCGTTCCCCATCGGGAACGCTCTGTTTCTCTTTGCTGGGGGTATGATAAGCCTGTTCCGCCTGCCACGCGGCAAATTCTCTTTGGACTTCCTCGCTGTTCCAGCCGGCAAGGATGGCCGGGTAGTTGGAGAAGTCTATCTCATTTTTGTTGGAGCTATTTTGCAGCAGCCCTTTTTCTATTGTCAGAGGGCTATCTTTTCATATTGCAAAAAGCAAAAACATCTTTATAATAGAGCTTGTGCCCCGGTGTGCGCGGGTACTGTTTTGGGATAAGAAAAGGAAAAAAGAAACTATGAGTTCATCCGCAAAGTCTCTGACCGAAGGGCCTCTGGCCAAACAGATCCTCCTGGTCAGCCTGCCGCTGGTCCTGTCCAATCTGCTGCAGGTGCTCTTTAATATGTCGGACGTGGCTGTGGTGGGCCGGTTCGCAGGCTCCACGGCCCTCGGCTCGGTAGGCTCCACCAGCATCTTCGTCACCCTGTTCACCGGTTTTCTCATCGGTCTGAGCAACGGCATCAACGTGCTGGTGGCCCGGTTCTACGGTGCGCGCCATGCCGACGATGTGGAGAAGACCGTCCACTCGGCTCTGCTGGTCAGCATCGCCGCCGGCGTACTGCTCCTGCTCATCGGCCTGCTGGGTTCTCCGGCCCTGCTCCACCTGCTCAACACCAAAGAAGACCTCTACCCCGGCGCCGTGCTCTACCTGCGGGTGTACTTCCTCGGTATGCCGGCGCTGGCTCTTTATAACTACGGCAACGCCATCTTCAGCGCCATTGGCGAGACGAAAAAGCCGCTGTACTACCTGTGCATCGCGGGCGCGCTGAACATCCTGCTCAACCTCTTCTTCGTCATCGTCTGCCATCTGGACGTGATGGGCGTCGCGCTGGCAAGTGCCATTTCCCAGTGCGTCTCGGCCTTCCTCGTTCTGCGGGCGCTGACCCGCGTGCAGGACTGCTACGCCCTGGACTTCCACAAGGTCGCCCTCGACCCTGCCACCACCCAGCGCATCCTCGCGCTGGGCCTGCCCGCCGGATTCCAGAACGCCGTCTTCGCCATTGCAAACCTCTTCATCCAGGCCGGTGTCAACTCCTTTGACTCCCTCATGGTCAAGGGCAACTCCGCCGCCGCCAACGCCGACAACATGATATACGACGCAATGGCCGCGTTCTATATGGCCTGCGCCAGCTTCATGAGTCAGAACTACGGCGCGGGCAAGCCTGACCGCGTGAAGAAGAGCTACTTCATCGCCCTCGCCTACTCCTTCGGCGTCGGCCTTGTGCTGGGCGGTTCGCTGTTCATCTTCGGGCGGCAGTTCCTCGCCCTCTTCACCACCGAGGGCGCCGTCATCGACGCCGGCATGAAGCGTGTGGGCGTCATGGGCTTTGCCTACTGCATCTCGGCCTTCATGGACTGCACCATCGCGGCCTCCCGCGGTCTGGGCAAGACAGTAGTGCCGACTGTCATCGTCGTCCTCGGCTCCTGCGTGTTCCGGGTCATCTGGGTCTACACCATCTTCGCCCATTTCCATACCATCCCCTCGCTCTACCTGCTCTACCCCTGCTCCTGGACGCTGACCGCCATCGCAGAGATCGTCTACTTCATCCACGCCTACAAGGACAGCATGAAGATATTCACTCAGCCCCAGCCCGCAGAAGTCTGATAAAACACAAAAATGCCATCGCCTCGCGGCGATGGCATTTCTTTCTTTCGTTACTGATAATCGTGGTTGAGGAACATGGCCTTGATCTGGACGATCTCATCGTACTCTTCCTGCTCCACCTGAACGTCGGCGTTGACCTCTTTGAGGCGGTTCTTCACAGCCTCGAGAGCTTCGGGCAGAGTGACGGCCCGGCCCTCCTGAAGAGCATCGGTCATCTGCTTGAGCACCACAGGGTGAGCGTAAATGTCCGGCACCGGGAAGTTCCCGCCGGGATAGGCTTTGATGTACTCGGCCATGGCCGCTTCGGCCCTGTCGGCACGCTTCATGATAGCATTATGGTTGTTGTGGGCCGTAGGCATCATGTTGTAGCTGGAGAAAAGGAAGATGGCCGCAAAGCCGAACAGCGCAAAGTAGATACCGTAGTTTCCGGTGTGGTTGATGATGCTCTGGATGCCATAGGCCGCAGACACCACGCCGAACAGACTGATGGTGAGGGCCACATATTTATACACCGGCTTGCTCTGCAGCTGGGCGCGCTTGCGGCGCTCGGCAGCGCTGAGCTCTTTGGCAAGCTCCGGTTTCCTGGCGAGGTAGTCCGATGCGCGCTTGAGCTGGCCCACGCTCTGCTCTGCCTCTTTCGAGAGCTGGGGCAGCCTCCGGGCGGCTTTCTCGGCCTTCTGGCGGGCAATTTCCGCCTCGCCTGCGGCGCTCAGACGCGGGATGTTGGGCTGTTCTTTCGCCAGAACTTCCAGCAGGGCATCCACATCCCGCTCGTCCTTGAAGTTGCACTGCTTCTGCTTGCCGCCGTCGTACTCCACCACGAGGTAAGCCATCGAGGCAAACATGCCCTTGCCGGAGAAGCCTCCCTGGCTCATAGCCACCCGCTTAAACACACGGCTGATGCTGCCATAGGGCAGATAATACCGGCGGTCGATGTAAAAGCTGTTGAGGTAGAGGGCCTTTTTGCCCACGCCGCAGGGGCCGATCTTTTTGCAGGCTTTCTTATCGGCTTCCAGCGTTGCTTTGTCCAGATGGGCGAGGCCCAGTTGTGCAGGATGAAACAGCATAGAGAATCCCCTTCTTCCATTTCTTTTTCTCATTCTGCCACTCTGAGCCGAAAAAAGCAAGAGGAAGTTTCAGATGACCTTCTGCTCGAGCCATTTTCCCCGGACAAAACGCACCGTAAAGCAGATGGAGCGGAACGCCCAGTCGAGATACATCCCCATCCAGATGCTGAGCAGTCCGCCGCCCATCTTCAGGACCCACAGGTAGCAGAAGCCCACGCGGAACACCCACATAGACACGATGCTGACGGTCATGGTGAAGCTGGCGTCGCCGGCTGCGCGGAGGATGTTGGGCAGGGTGAAGCTGGAGGGCCAGAAGAAGAGGGAGACGATGTTGAACCACATCATGACTTCCAGCGCCATGGCCGAAGCCTCCGGCGAGAGGCTGAACCAGGACAGCGCCCAGCGGTCGGCGAAGAAGAAGGCCGACAGGTTCATGACCCAGGCACCGCAGTAGGCCACCAGCAGCAGACGGCGGGCATACCAGACAGCCTGCTCTTTCTCGCCTGCACCGAGGCACTGGCCCACCACCGTGAGCACCGCCATGCCGACGGCGCTGGCCGGGATGTTCAGGAAGGTGCTGGTGGTGTTGGCCACGGCATTGGCCGCGATGGCGGCGGTGCCGAGGGTGCTGGTGAGGCTGGCCACCGACAGTTTGCCGATTTGGAACATCCCGTTCTCGATGCCCGCCGGGATGCCCACCCGCAGGATGCGCTGGATGAGCTTTCCGTCCGGCTTCAGAGCCGACAGGCCGGTGACGCGGAGCATACAATCCGGCTTCTGGAGCAGGAAGAGGACGGCACAGCAGGCCACCGCGCGGGAGACGAGGCTGGCCAGCGCCGCACCCATGACGCCCATCTTGAAGCCAAAGATGAGGATGGCATTGCCGCCGATGTTGACGACATTCATCACAAGGCTGGACATCATGCTGATCTTACTGTTGCCCTGCGCCCGGAAGAGGGCCGCGCCTGCGTTATACAGGCCGATGAAAGGGTAGCTCAAGGCCGACAGCAGGAAATATGTCTCGGCGTACTTCATCACATCGGCGTCGATGGAGCCGAAGATGCCCCGCAGGATGGCGTGGCGTCCCACCACGACCACCGCTGCCACAAGAATGCTGAAGCTGGACATGATGAACATGATCTGTGCGGCAGCAGCCCGGGCGCTCTTCTCCTCCCGATGACCGATGTACTGGCTGGCGACCACCGCGCCGCCGGTGGCCAGCGCCGTCATGATCTGTATCATCAGGGTGTTGAAGGTGTCCACAAGGCTCACGCCCGACACCGCCGCCTCGCCCACCGACGACACCATGAGGGTATCGGCCAGGCCGATGGTCACGCTCAGGGCCTGCTCCGCAATGAGCGGCAGCAGCAGGGCCGTCAGCTGCTGGCGGGTAAACAAAGGCTTCGTTTCAAATTTTGTGCTCGTCATTCGCTCCTCCGCGCCGCCCCCGAAGGGGCTTTTTCAAAGTATACAGACTTATCCCTATGATACAGCGCCTTTCCCCAAAAGGCAAGAAGATGTATACAAGAATCTCTCAAAATTTTAAGAATCCTGCTCCTCTGCGCCACTTTACCCCCATTCCATCTTGTGTTACAATGAAAGTTACCAGAGGGCTGCTCTTTTCCGCGCCGTGCAGGGACGCGGACAAAACGGCGCTCCGGTATCATGATAAGAAGGACAACCCAAGACCCACAAGGGGGAAGGAATCTATGCCAAAGACAGCCCATAAAGTCGTGGTCATCGGACATCGCAACCCGGACACCGACTCTATCTGCTCTGCCATTGCATACGCAGAGCTGAAAAATAAGACAAGCTCCCTCGTCTGCGAGGCCCGCCGGGCCGGACGGATGAACCAGGAGACGGAATTCGTGCTCAAGCGGTTCGGCGTCGCACCGCCCCGGATGTGTACCGACGTCAACCCGAAGATCCGTGATGTGGACTACCGCGAGATGCCCGGCATCCCCGGCTCCACCAGTCTGCGCAAGGCATGGGAGATCATGCGCGACCAGCAGATCGACACCCTGCCCATCACGAGCGCCGACAACGAGCTGGAAGGCATCATCACCGTGAAGGACATTGCGACTGCCAACATGGACGTGTTCGACACCGGTGTGCTTGCCACCAGCCGCACCACCTATAAAAATATCCTCGAGACCCTCGGCGGCACCATGGTCGTCGGCAACGAGAACGCCGTCTGCACCACCGGTCATATCAAAATCGGCACTGCCACCCCCGAGATGCTGGAAAACAACGTCGAAAAGGGCGACATCGTCATCCTGACCAACCGCTATGAGAGCCAGCTGTGCGCCATCGAGAAGGAAGCATCCCTCCTCATCATCTGCAACGGCGCCAAGGTGGGCCGCACCATCCAGCGCATCGCCGAAGAGACCGGCGTCGCCATCATGACCGCCCCCTGCGACACCTACGCCGCCGGCAAGCTCATGAGCCAGTGCGCCCCCATCTCCTACTATATGACCCGCGACGACATCATGAAATTCACCCTCGTCACCCCGGTGGCAGACGTCACCCGCGTGATGGCCAAGGTGCGCCACCGCTACTTTCCCATCCTCGACGAGGACGGCAAGTACTGCGGCATGGTCAGCCGCCGCAACATCATCGCCCTGCGCAAGCGCCGCATCATCCTGGTGGATCACAACGAGGCCACCCAGGCCGTGGAGGGCTTCGACCAGGCTGAGATCCTGGAGATCATCGACCACCACCGCATCGGCAGCCTTGAGACCAGCGGCCCGGTCTATTTCCGCAACCAGCCCGTAGGCTGCACCGCCACCATCATCACCCAGATGTACGATGAGAACGGCGTCGAGATACGGCCTCAGATCGCCGGTCTGCTGCTGGCGGCCATCCTCTCGGATACGCTGGTCTTTCGCAGCCCCACCTGCACTCCCGTCGATGTCTCCACCGCCAACCGCCTCGCCAAAATCGCGGGCGTCGAGATCGACGCCTTTGCCTCCGAGATGTTCGAGGCCGGCGAGAAGCTGGACGGCAAGACCCCGGAGGAAGTCTTCCTGCAGGATTTCAAGGTGTTCATGTGCGGCGACGTCCGCTTCGGCGTGGCGCAGGGCAGCTACATGACCCGCAAGAACCTGAAAGCGGCCCAGAAGCTGCTCACCCCCTATCTGCCCGAAGCCTGCGGCAAGCAGAACGTGGAGGACCTCTATATGCTGTTGACCGATGTGCCGAAGGAAGAGAGCGTCGTCATCTGCACCGGCCGTCATGCCGACGAGATGCTGCGCAGCGGCTTCGAGAAGGAGCCGGAAGAGGACGGCAGCTGGACGCTGCCCGGCGTCGTCAGCCGCAAAAAGCAGTTCATCCCCGCCCTGATGAGCGCATATCAGGAGCTGTAAGCCGCTTATGTTTGATTTTCTGAATGAAAAGGACCGCCAGCCCCCCGCCCTGCCCGAGGGCACCGTCCGGCGGCGGTACTCCATCGAAGGGCAGGTGCAGGGCGTGGGCTTCCGCTACCGCGCCCGGTACGCCGCCCAGAGCCTTGGCCTCACCGGCTGGGTGGAGAACGAGGACGACGGCTCGGTCACGCTGGAGGTGCAGGGCGACCCGGCCCTCTTCCTCAAGCTGTTCGCCCTCATCCAGCGCAGCGACTATATCCAGATTACTTCCATCCGCCAGCGCGACCTCGCCCCCGACCCATGGGAGCGGGATTTCCGGGTGCGCGGCTGCTGGTAAACGCCTCTTATAAACACGAAGCCCCCCGGAGTCCTGCATTCCGGGGGGCTGTTGTGCATCTATCAGGAGTAGTTCCGCCTTGTATTTCGAACGAGTACATTATCGGGGAGTTCTTCTGTATTTAAGGCTATCACAAATTCGTGGAAAATGTGTGTAATTTCAGGAAAAGATTGGAGAAATCCTTTCACACTTTCTTCTTTTTTCAGCAATTTGGTTGACAGAATGCCAAAGTCGTGCTATCATCGAATCAATCATTGTCAGGCTTTTGTGCGGCATTGCCGCCGGGCCTGGGAATAAGGGAGCGCCGCACGGGCCGGCAAAGGGGTTTTATACCGCTTTGCCGGCCTGTGTTTTTATTTCCCGGCGGGGTGCAAATCCCTGTCAACTGTGGTACAATAGAAGTCGATATTTACCGAACGAAAGGGGCATACGGATGCAGTTGTTTGAACTGGTCAGCCCGCGGCTGTTCCGGCCGCTGGCGGGGCCGAACCGGGCATTTTATGCAGAGCTGCTGCTCTTGCTGTGGGAGGAGTGCCGCCACACGGCAGATTACAGCATCCTGCGGGCCGAGGCCGTATCCCGGGCCGAGGATTACTTCGCCGCGCTGGCAAAGCCTCTGGCACTGGACGCCGACGACGCGGGCGATGAGGCCGAGCAGCCCACCCGCGACCCCCACACGCTGGCGCTGGGCTTTCTGCTGCGGCTGCGGCGCACCGGCTGGCTGGCCGAACAGCCCGGCAGCTACGAAGAAGAGCCTGCGCTGGCCTTTGTGCCGGAGGTGACGCCGCTTCTCGAGGCGCTGGAAGAGATCCTGAACCCCCGGGTCGTCACCTACACCGGCAAGCTCTACAAGGCGTGGCAGCTTTTGCAGAACGTGGGCGAAGAGAAGAGCCCCTACGAGAACGTCCTGCGGGAGGTAGCCGGCGACCTTGAGGCGCTGAACAAGTCCCTCCGCGCCCTCAACGCCTCCATCGGCCACTACATCGACCGTCTCACCCGCAACCGCACCCCGCAGGAAGTCTTGGAGCTTTTCGACCAGTACGAAGAAAAGGTGGTGGCGGCCGCCTACCACCGCTTCAAGACCAGCGACAACCTGTTCAACTACCGCGCCTTCCTCGAAGAGGGACTGGACGACTGCGAGACGAACTATCTGCCCCAGCTGGCGCTGGATTACGCCCGGGTGGAGCGCTGCGCCCCGAGCGAGGCCGCTCCCGCCGTCCGCGCCCTCATCCAGAAACAGCGGGACGCCCTCGAAGAGATGAGCACCCTCATCCGGGAGATCGACGCCAGCCACGTCCGCTACCGCAAGCGGGCCGTTCAGCGGGCGCAGTTCCTGCTGCTGAGCGACCGCTCGGCCCAGGGCAGCGTCACCGCCCTGCTGCGGCGGTATGCCGAGGACATCAAAACGCCCGACCAGCTCTTTGAGCCGGACGACGGCCCGCTGGCCGCGCGGCTCAAGCTCTGGCCGGTGCAGGTCTTCGGCGAAAAGCCGCTCTATCCTCCGGCCGCACCCCGCACCGACGCGCCGCTGGCCCCGGTGCAGGCCGAACAGCTGGACGAGGAGCAGCTTCGCCGGGAGCAGAAGCTCTTGCTGGACTACGCCCGGATGGCCGTCACCGAGGAGAACGTGGACATCCTCGCCCGGCAGGCGCTGGCCGCACGGCCTTCTGTCTCGGCGTCCACCCTCGCCGACGAATACCCGAACGACTTCGCACGCATCATCGGACTGCACACCTACTCCCAGTCGCCGCGCCGCTGTTATGACATCCAGCTCACCGGCAAGTGGGCCACGCGGGGCGGCTTCCGGTTTGAAGAATTTACTCTGACACCCCGCAAGGAGGACGCCGAAGATGACCGAAACGAATAAAATGCTGGAAGAGTGCGCAAATTATCTGCTCAACCACTGCTTTGTGCTGGGCGGCGTGGAGGACCAGCGCGCCAAATATCTTTATGTTCAGGACCACCTCAACGAAGTGCGGGCCGTGTTTGCGCCGCTGGGCTACTCGGTGGTGCTCTACCCCGCCCCGCTGCAGGCGGCGGCCCTCGTCAACGAGCATGAGGGCAGTCAGGCTCGGCTTCTGAAGTACGAGAGCATCCTGCTCTTAGTCCTGCGCCTGCTCTACCTCCAAAAGCGGGAGAGCCTCTCGGCCAGCGCCGACCAGGTTCTGGTGACGGTGGAAGAGGTACAGGCCGAATTGCAAAAGATGAACCTGCCCCGCCGCCTCGACCAGCCCACGCTGGAAAAGCTGCTGCGCACCCTGCGCCGGTACAATCTGGCCCGGCCGGTGGGGCGGCTTTCCGGGCTGGATAGCCGCATCGAAGTATTCCCCACTGTATTGCTTGCTCTGCCGGATTCCGACCTCGCGGACGCTGCCACCGAGGTGACCCGCACCCGCAGTGAGCTTTCGCTTTATGAGCGGCCGGAGGACGGCACCGCTGCCGTGGAGGTGGAAGAATGATAGAACTGAAACGCCTGAAGCTCATCAACTGGCACAACTTTGAGAACGTCACCTTCGACTGCGCCCGGCTGACCTACATGATCGGCGTCAACGCCGTGGGCAAGACCACCATCCTCGACGCCATCCGCTACTGCCTGACCACCAACCGCAACTTCAACGCTCTCGGCAACAAAAAGAGCGGCCGCACCCTGCAAGGCTCTGTCCACGCCAAGCAGCGCGGCGAGAACGCCTACCGCCGCCCGGGCCGCACCGTGGCCTACATCGGCGCGGAGTTCTGGGACAGCGTCAAGCGCACCCACTTCGTCATCGCCGTCCGGGTCGAGTCGGAAGGCCCCATGCAGGAGCTCCATCCCGGCGATCAGACCTGGTATATCTCCGAGGACGGCTGCACCCTCGAGCAGCTGCCCTTTATCGACCCCCGCACCGGCGCGCCCAGCTCGAAAGAGAACTTCAAGCCCGCTGTGGGCCGTCTCTCCTACACCCGCAGCCCCGGCGAAGCCCGCGACCGCATCTGCCGGGCGCTTGGCATCGGCCGCGCCGCAAGCCCGCTGGGCAAGAAGTTCAACGAAGTCTTCCAGATGGGTACCAGTATGGACGAGATCCCCAACTTCCGGGAGTTTTTGTATCAGTACATCCTGCCTCAGCCCGAGCTTGATCTGGAAGCTTTGCAGGGCGACCGGGTGGAGCTGGAAAATCTCCACGCCGTGCTGGCCGAGGCCCAGACCCGCGCCGCCGCGCTGGAACAAATCGTGGACTATGGCCGCGAAGCTGCCCAGAAGGAAACGGAAGCCCTCGTCAACCGGGGCACTGCCCTGCTGGCCCGTGCTGAGGAAGCCGCCGCCGGGACGAACACCTGGCAGGAGCATCTTGCCGCCGGAAAGCGCCAGCACGAAGAGCTGACAGCCCGCTACGCCGCCGCAAAAGACGCCGAAGCCGAGGCCCGCCGGGCCTACCTCTCGGCCCACAGTGCCGCCGCCAGCGGCGAGGGCCGGGCGCTGGACGCCCTGAGTGAAGAGCTGGCCCGCAAAAAGACCGCACTGGACAAGGCCAGCCGGGACGCTTCCAGAAGCGAAGCCGCCGCAGGCAAAGTACAGAGCCTCTTGCAGAGCTTGCAGCGCAGCGGCTTTACCGTCGAGAGATCTCTCTGGCCTGCCTCACTGACGGCGGAGACTCTGCCCCAGCTCCAAAGCGCCCTCGCCGGGCTGGAAAAGCCGCTGGAAGAGCAGTATTTCGCCGCACGGCAGAGCGCCGACGCCCTCACCGCCGAAGTACAGGAAAAGCAGGCGGAGCTGGCCTCCGTCTCGGGAGGCCGGTGGGTCTACCCCCACGGCGACGCCGCCACCAGAGTGCGGGACGCCGTGAACGCTGAGCTCAAGAGCCGCGGCATGACGCCGGACGCAAAGATCTTCTGCGAACTGCTGAGCGTCGAGGACGAGAGCTGGCAGGACTGCGTGGAAGCCTGCCTCGGCGACCGCCGGTTCGACATCCTCGTGCCGCCTACCCACTACGCCGCCGCCAAGAGCGCCTTTGTGGCCCTGCGGGACAAGGTCGGCCCCATCAGCCTGCTGGACACCCCCAGCATCCGCACGGCCAACCGCAAGGCCGACGCCGCCCCTGCCGACAGCCTCGCCGCGCAGGTCCGAAGCGAGAACCCGCTGGCCGCACAGTATGCCGACACCATCCTGCGGCGCATCGTCTGCTGTGACACCCCCGACACACTGGAAAACTATCCCGACAGCGCTACCCGCGACCTGCTGCGCCACCACCCCTTCCGCCTCGAGCGTCTCCGCACACCCCAGCGGTATATCGGCCTTGACGCCCGCCGCGCCCGGGCCGAAGCGCTGACGAAAGCTCTGGATGAGCAGACTGCCCGCAGCAAGGAAGCGGCGCAGTCTGCCGCCGCCCTCAAAGCCACACGGGACAGCTATCAGGATGTGCTGCACAGCAGCGTCATGGATGAGCTGGCCGCGCTGTGGGACGCCCGCGCCGCGCTGGAAGCGGCCCGCGCCGACTGCACCGCACAGGAGCAGAAGCTGGCCGAGTGCCGCGAGAACCCGATGCTGCAGCAGCTTTACAAAGAGGACGAGGCCCGCGAGGCCGCGTGGGACGCCGCCCGCGCCGCTGTGGAGACAGCCGGCGGCGACATCCGTGTCTGCGAAAAGCAGCTGGCCTCCTGCGAGGCTGAGCAGACCAAGGCAGAAGAGACCGCCAGGCAGGCAAAGGACGCCGCTGACCGGTTCTTCGGGCAGTACCCGCTTTTGGAGCCGCTGGCACGGGAACGCTTCGCGGCCCTGAGCAAGGACAAAGGCCCGCGCTATGCGGCCCAGTCCGCCGAAAAGGCACAGGCCCGGCTGGACGACGCACTGGCCGTCTACCTCACCGGCACCCTCGAGCCTGCCCAGAAAGAGTACAACACCCGCTACGTCTGCGATTATCCGCTGGGCCTTACGGGCATCGAGCAGTACCGCGCCCAGCACGAAAGCCTCGTGCGCATCGATCTGGAGCGGTACGCCGCCCGCCTCGAGCAGGCACAACGCGACTGCAAGGACCGCTTCCGCAAGGACATCCTCTTCCGGATGAAGGACGACATCTTCAACGCACGGCGGCAGTTCCGGGAGCTGAACAAGGTGATGGAACAGCTGACCTACGGCGAAGAGGTCTACCGCTTCGAGCTTGGTCCCAGCCGCGACCCCCAGCTGGCCGCATTCTATCAGGTCATCGTGGACAAGGGAAACCAGCAGATGACCGACGGCGACTCGCTGGACAACCTCGCCGCCACCGCCGACCCCGTCTATGAGCGTCAGGTGGACGAGCTGATGGAAAAGATCATGGCCGATGTGGACGAGAACACCCGCGCCCGGCAGGAGGGCCGCCGCCCTGAGAATGTCACCCTTTCGGATTATGTAGACTACCGCACCTACCTCGACTACGACATCAAAGTGACCAACACCGTCTCCGGCCAGCAGGCCTCCCTTTCCCGCGTCAGCCGCGATTCTTCCGGCGGCGAGAATCAGGCCCCCTTCTATGTAGCCATCTGCGCGTCGCTGCTCCAGATCTACCAGAAGAGCGAGAACAGCATCCGTCTGGTGCTGCTGGACGAAGCGTTCAGCAAGATGACCAGCGACCGCATCCGCCCCATGATGGAGCTGTTCCGCCGGATGCAGCTGCAGGTCCTGCTCATCTCCACCGTCGAGAAGAGCACCGCCATCCAGCCCTACTGTGACATCACCTATTCCATCGTGCGCCACGGCGACGTGAACGCCATCGCGCCCTTTTACCGTCTAAATGCATCGGAGGAAATTGGATCTTGAACGAACATCTTGTAAAATTCTGGCTCTTTGCCACCCACTGGACCGAGCTGGACACCTTTGACACCGAAGAAGAGCTGAACGACGAGATCGAACTGCTCCACCGCCAGAACCTGCCCACCAAGGTGCGTCAGCGCACCAAAAAGGACGGCGGCGAGGAGCTGGTGCTCTACGTCAAGCAGGCAGACCGAGATTATGCCCGCTACTGCACCGGCTGGCGGCCCGGGATGTAACAAGGAGTATCCATGTCAAAGCAAAAAATACAGTTATCCGACCACTTTGATTACAGCCGCCTTTTGCGGTTCGTGCTGCCCTGCGTCGGCACCATGCTGTTCACCTCCATCTACGGCATCGTGGACGGCCTGTGCGTCTCGAACTTTGTGGGCAAAACGGCTTTTGCAGCGGTCAACCTTATCATGCCCGTGCCGATGCTGGTCGGCTCGGTGGGCTTCATGCTTGGCACCGGCGGCAGCGCCATCGTGGGCATCACGCTGGGCGAGGGCGACCGGGAAAAGGCCGACCGCTATTTCAGCCTCTTCGTCTGGACGGGCCTCCTCGCGGGCATCGTTCTCTCCGCTGTCGGCGTTCTCATCGTCCGCCCGGCGGCGGCGCTGCTGGGCGCAGAGGGCGAGATGCTGGATTATGCCGTCCGGTATGGCCGCCTCCTGATGCTGTCCCTGCCCTTCTTCATTTTGCAGAATATGTTCCAGAGCTTCTTCGTCACCGCCGAAAAGCCCCATCTGGGCTTCGCCTTCACGGTGGCGGCAGGCGTTACCAACATGGTATTGGACGTCGTGCTGGTGGGTATGCTTCACGGCGGCGTCGAGGGCGCGGCCATCGCCACTTTCATCAGTCAGGCCGTGGGCGGCGTGCTGCCGGTGTTCTACTTCCTTAATAAGCGCTCCACCAGCTCGATCCATCTGGGCCGCGCCCAGTGGAACGGCGGCGTCATCCGCAGCGCCTGCATCAACGGCTCTTCCGAGCTGATGACCAACCTTTCCATGTCGCTGGTCAACATTCTTTACAATTACCAGCTCCTCCGCTTTGCCGGTGAAAACGGTGTCGCGGCTTATGGCGTCATCATGTATGCGGCGTTCCTGTTTGTGGCCGTCTTCGTGGGCTATGCCGTCGGCAGCGCCCCCATCGTCAGCTACCACTACGGCGCACGCAACCACGCCGAGCTGAACAACCTTTACTCCAAGAGCCTTCGCCTCATCGGCGTCATCGCCGTCGTTATGACGGCCCTCTCCATGCTGGTCATCCCCTATGTGGCCCGCATCTTTGTGGGCTACGACGCCGAGCTGCTGGCACTGACCAGCCACGCCTTCCGCGTCTACGCCCTGAACTTCTTCCTCATGGGCTTCAATGTCTACGGCTCCTCCTTCTTCACTGCTCTGGGCGACGGCGTGACCAGTGCGCTCATCTCCTTCCTGCGCACTTTGCTGTTCCAGCTGCTGGCCCTCATCTTCCTGCCCATGGTTCTGGGCATCGAGGGCGTCTGGCTGGCCGTCACGGCAGCCGAAGCCGGTGCGCTCTGCGTCACGGTACTGATGTTCATCACCAAGGACAAAGTTTTCCACTATCGCAAAGTACCCTGTTGAAAAGAAAGGCCATCGGGATCTCCCGATGGCCTTTTTTCTGTTATTCGAACCGGTATTCCACCAACTCACAGTTTTTGATGCCGGCGGCGGAATACTCCTCGTTGGTCATGTCGTGGAAATAGGACTCCACTACACGGGCGATGCCGTTGTGGGCCACGAGAAGATAGGTCTTGTTCTCATCCTGCCGCAGCTCGTCCAACAGATTATAAATGCGCTGGGCCAGCTGCATCATGCTCTCGCCGCCATCGTAGCGGTCGGCAAAATGGGTCTTAGAGATGCGAAACTCTGCGCCGTCCCGGGGCGTGCCTTCGTATTTGCCAAAGCACTGCTCCCGCAGGCGGGGCTCACAGCGGGCGGGCAGGCCGGTGGCCTCGGCCACGGCCTTTGCGGTGTCGGCGGCGCGGCTCAGAGGCGAGTACAATATCTCGTCGATGTGGACGCCGCTTTCCTTGACCTTCTGGCCCAGCTCCCGGGCCTGCTGACGGCCTTTTTCGGTGAGGGGGCTGTCGGTCATGCCGCAGATCTTATTCTCTACGTTCCAGACCGTCTCGCCGTGGCGGGCAAAATAAATGCTGTGCATGGTGTCTCCTTATTTATTATAATTGGCCTCGATCTCCCGGATCTTCTCATAGAAGAAATCGTTGGCGGGAGTGGGCATCCCGTGCTTTTGAGCCAGACGGCGGACGACACCTGCAAACTGCTCCACCTCGGTGGGGCGCTTGGCGAGGACGTCCTGCCGCATACTGGGCATTCCGTCGGGATTGAAGGTGGGGGCCATGGATTCGAGGAAGGCTTTGTGGTTGTCGACAGGCAGATCGACGCCTTCCAGCACCGACAGATCAATGACTTCCTGCATGGCCTCGAGCATCTTATCATAGGCCGGGCCGGGCTTGGTCAGGCCGCCGTAGGGCAGGTCAAAAGCAGCGGCCGCCTGATTGAGGCCGTCGTTGACCATCAGCTTGCTCCACTGCTTGAAGAGGATGTCATTGCAGGGCTCGCTGGCGATGCCGCAGGCGGTGAGGTATTCGTCCACCGCTTTTACGCGGTCGGTCATCTCGCCGCTCTTCTCGCCGAACTGGATGCGGCCTTCGGCACCAAACGTCAGGCTGCGGCCCACGCGGGTGGCGTCCATCCCGATGGCGACGCTCCACAGACAGTGGCCGGGATAGACAGCCTCGATGTCATTCTCACTGGTAATGCCGTTGAGCACGCTGATGATGATGGTGTCGGGGCCGACGAACTTTTTGATGTCCTTGATAGCCTGCTCGAGCACCGTAGCCTTGACGGCCACGAGGACCAGGTCGACCGGCTGGCCCTGCTCCGGCGTGACATAATCGAAGCGGCACTCTTTGCCGTTGCAGACCACCGGCTGGGCCGAGTAGCGGGCAATACGCTCCGCATCCGCAATGACCTTCACGCCGGGCATCTTCCGGCCAAAGAGGATGCCCAGCGCACCCAGGCCGATGAGGGCAGAAGTCTCGATTTTTTTCATGATGTTCCTCTCTTTTTCCAGCTCTTTTCCAAAGTCAGGCTTTGCGCAGGGCCGTGCCGTCCCAGAGCACGGTATCTCCCTCGTCGATGCCCTGCCGTGTCAGCTCGGCGTCGGGGCAGGACAGGGTCTTCCGGGTGCCGTCCGCTGCTTCTACCGTCACATCACAGCAGACCTCTGCCCCTTCGGGCAGCTCTTCGCAGCCGTACATCTGTTCTTCGAGGCGCACAACGCGGTAACACTCCATGTTTCCACCTCCTGCCCTGCTTTTGAGCGGGGCGTTTTTCTTTATTATAAGCCCCGCTCTTCGAGGCGTCAACCGCGGCTTGACACGTCTGCCGCCGGGCTGATAGAATAAAGGAGAATCTGCATTGACCAGGAGAGAAGAGCTTTGAACATCACAGAACTGCGTTATCTCGTTGCCATTAAGAAATGGGGCTCGGTGAGCGCTGCGGCAAAGCAGCTCTACGCCGCCCAGCCCAACGTCAGCAAGGCGCTGAAGAAGCTGGAAGAGGAATACGGTCTGCGCATCTTTGAGCGCTCGTCCACTGGCATGATCCCCACCGAGCAGGGGCGGCGGTTCATCGAGCAGGCCGCACGGGTGCTGGAAGAGGTAGACCGCCTGACGGAAGATGCCCACCACGCCCGGGAGCGCTGCGCCGAGCTGCGGGTGATGATCCCCCATGCCACCTACGCCTCCTATGCGGCGGTGGATTTCCTGAAAGACGCCGCCGGGGCCGACCAGCTCCGCATCCACATCCGGGAGGGCGGCTCCATGGAGGCGCTGGACTTCGTGCTGCGCCGGGGTTATCACCTGGCGCTGCTGCGGTATGCCGCCGAGGACGACGACCACTACATCCACTACTGCGCCCGCCGGGGCCTGAAAATGGAGCCGGTGATGGAGTTCGAGTACCGCCTGCTCACCAACCGGGACGGCCCACTGGCCAAGCACGAGGTGAAAGACCTCTCGGAGCTGAACCATTATATGGAGATCATGCACGACGATTTCCAGCTCCCCGGCGAAGACGGTGGCGACGGCGTGCGCTGGCACGTCAACGACAGCCGCCGCATCCATGTCTACGAGCGGTGCAGCCAGTTTTCTATCTTGCAGCAGCTGCCCTCAGCTTATATGTGGGCCTCCCCCATGCCCCAGCGGGCGCTGGACCAGTTCCATCTGGTGCTCAAAAAATGCCCCGCCCAGTGTCAGGTCATGCGGGACGTGCTGGTCTACCCCGACCACGGTGCGCTCCGGCCCGAAGAACAGGCATTCATCGACCTGCTCCACCGGGAAGCCGCCCTCACGGTAAAATAAGGTCCTGTTTCCAGCTCTCGCCATTTTATGCAGAAAAGCCACGGAAAAAGGCAAAAAAGCGCCCTCTCTCAGCACTCTGCACAAAAACGCACTAAAATTTTTGGCAAACTGCCTTCTGGACATTCCTGGAATCGTTTCAAAGAGAAACGTTATCGAAATTCAATCGTGCCTTCGTTAAAATATGGCCAGACATCCCACAAACAGGGCGCCAGACTATATATTTTTTGATATATGACCCATACCAGAAGTATATTATTCATTTTATGAAGAATGTGTTAACATAAGGCCAAGGATGATTTTGGCAGTCGGCAGAATGGGGTCGGCTGTAGAAATCAAAAAGGAGGTTTCTGGTATGATTAGTTTCTTACTCTGTTTAGCGATCCTGATCGGCGGTTACTTCGTCTACGGCAAGATCGTTGACAACACGTTCGGACCCGATGACCGTGAAACTCCTGCTGTCCGCATCAACGACGGTGTTGACTACGTCGTGATGCCTCAGTGGAAGCTGTTTCTGGTCCAGCTGCTGAACATCGCGGGCCTCGGCCCCATCTTCGGCGCACTGCAGGGTGCTCTGTGGGGTCCTGTGGTGTTCCTGTGGATCACCTTCGGTACCATCTTTGCCGGTGGTGTGCATGACTACTTCTCCGGCATGATGAGCGAGCGTAATGACGGCGGCTCTATCGCAGAGATCACCGGTAAGTACCTCGGCCCTGTGATGCAGAACGTCATGCGTGTGTTCTCCGTCGTGCTGCTGATCATGGTCGGTACCGTGTTCGCAGTCGGCCCTGCCGGCCTGATCGTCACCCTGTGCAAGAACAGCGGTATGTCCGGTGTTCTGACCACTACCCTGTTCTGGCTGGTCATCATCCTGGTCTACTACTTCATTGCGACCTTCATCTCCATCGACGCCGTCATCGGTAAGATCTACCCCATCTTCGGCATCTGCCTGATCATCATGGCCGTCGGCGTTATCTTTGGCATCTTCACCAACCCCGCCTACACCATCCCCGAGATCTGGGAGCACTTCGGCAGCATGCATCCCTCCGGAACTCCGATCTGGAGCTTCATGTTCATCACCGTTGCCTGCGGCGCTATCTCCGGTTTCCACTCCACTCAGTCGCCTCTGATGGCTCGCTGCATGAAGAGTGAGAAGCAGGGCCACTTCGTCTTCTACGGCGCAATGGTCTGCGAGGGCATCATCGCCCTGATCTGGGCCGCAGCTGGCTGCTCCCTGTACGAGATCACCGGCGGTCTGAACACCGGTCTGGCAGCTGCTCTGGCTGAGGGCCAGTCCGCTGCTATCTACGACGTCTGCTCCAAGACCATGGGCGGTGTGGGTATCGCACTGGCTATGATCGGCGTTGTCGTCTGCCCCATCACCTCTGGCGATACCGCATTCCGTTCCGCTCGTCTGACCCTGGCCGACTGGTTCAAGATCGATCAGGACAGCTACGCAAACCGCCTGAAGCTCTGCATCCCCGTTCTGGGCGTCGGCGCTTTCCTGGGCATCGGCAATGCACTGGGCTTCATCAACTACACCGTTATCTGGCGCTACTTCAGCTGGACCAACCAGACTCTGGCTATGATCGTCCTGTGGGCTGCTTCCATGTACCTCTTCCAGGAGAAGAAGAACTACTGGATCACCGCTGTGCCTGCTACCTTCATGAGCGCAGTTTCTTCTACTTACTTCGTTCTGGCTCCTGAGTGCCTGGGCGGCCTCCTCAACAGCAAGACCGCTGAGGGCGCTACCATCTACAACACCGCTGTTGCATATCCCTTCGGCGTCATCTTCGCCATCGCAATGCTGGCCATCTTCCTGCACGCGACCAAGAAGAATACCCAGAAGAAGGCTGCATAACAGCCCGGCATACTCACCTGAGTTTCGCCGCCGTCTGAGTGTACCCATTCCGGACGGCATTGCTTGAACTTCAAGCAACAAGCCGCTGCCAGTTGGCAGCGGCTTGTTTTTGTTTAAAAACAGCTCGACTATCTGCACAGTTTTTCGCAGGGTGTTTTAGTAAGATTGTCAAATTTTTGTCTTGTTTTGTTCATGATTGGGGCGTATAATGCTATGAAGCCGGGGTGAAATGGAATACCGCCCCTAAAAGGAAGTGTTACTGATGCGCAGCTGGATCGCACGCCATCCCGTCTCTTTCATGGCTCTTTACACTGTATTTTATCTGACCGTGTTCCACTGGCTCGAGGTGAATATCACCGTCCCTGCCATCTGGGTACACTGCCAGCTGGATGATGTCATCCCTTTCTGCAAGTACGCCATCGTCCCCTATTTTGCATGGTTCGCGTGGATACCCTTTACCCTGTTCTATCTGCTGCGGCACGGCGAGCGCAGCGACTTCTGGCGGGTCTGCCTGTGCCTCTTCGCCGGTATGACCATCGCGCTGAGCTGTTATGTCCTTCTGCCCACAGGGCTTGCTCTGCGGCCCTACCGGGTGTATGGCAGCGACATCTTCGCCCGTCTGGTGCGGATGCTCTATGCCGTTGACAGCTCCAAGAATGTCTGCCCGTCCATCCACGTCCTCAACACGGTGACGTTGATGATAGGCTACCGCCGGAGCCGCTGCTTCGACGAGCCGGGCCGCCGCTGGATGCGGCCTGCCGCGAATGTTCTGGGCATGGCCATCATCCTGTCCACCATGCTGCTCAAGCAGCACAGCTGCATCGACGTGGTGCTGGGCGCAGCACTGGCCTTTGCGCTGGATGCTGCCGCCAGCAGCCTCGAGCGCTCGGGAGAGATGCGCCGCATTCCGCAGCGGCTCTGATAACGTACCCCTTTCTGAAAGCAGAAAAGACCTTCAAGTTCTCTTCATGAAAACTTGAAGGTCTTTTTGTTCTCGTTTCTCCCATTTACGGCTTCGCCGAGGGTGTTACGCTACGCTAAAACAGTCCTTCCGGCAGACAAATATCCTTCTTCGGCACCTTATCCCACGAAAAGTCTTTGATGAGGCTTTCCGGCGTCCGAGGTGCAGGCTCTTCCTGCAAGCCGTAGGCATAGGCCAGACGGCCCACAATGTCCTCGGCCGTATAGCGGGCGCGAAGGTTCTCAAGGCTCTGGTCGCCGTCCCGCTTGGAGAGCCGCCGCCCATCCGACGCCAGCAGCAGAGGGCAGTGGGCGAACTTCGGTGCAGGCAGACCCAGAAGCCGGTACAGATAGAGCTGCCGCGCCGTAGAGGAAAGCAGGTCGGCCCCGCGCACGACTTCGGTGACGCCCATCCGGGCGTCGTCCACCACGACGGCCAGCTGATACGCAAATACGCCGTCGGCGCGGCGGAGGTAAAAGTCACCGCAGTCGCGCAGAAGGTTTTCTGTATGTTCGCCCATACAGCCGTCGGTGAAGGTGATGTTCTCGTCCGGCACCATGAGGCGGTAGGCCGGGGCTTTCTTCTTCCGCTTTTCGGCGATTTCTTCGGCTGTCAGCCCCCGGCAGGTACCTGGATAGATGACATTGCCATCCGAGGTATGGGGCGCACTGGCGGCATGGAGCTGGCTGCGGGAGCAGAAGCAGGGATAGACAAGCCCCATGGCTTCCAGCTTTTTGTAGCTCTCGGTGTAGATGCCGCTGCACTCGCTCTGGTAATATGGCTCATGGGGGCCGCCCTTGCTGCCGCCCTCATCCCAGAAAAGGCCCAGCCACCCAAGGTCTTCTTCCAGCTGGTCGGCGTATTTGCGGGGGCAGCGCTCCGCGTCCAGGTCCTCGATGCGGAGAACGATTCGCCCGCCTCGGCTCCTGGCGCTCAGCCATGCAAGGAGGCTGCACGCGAGGTTGCCCAGATGGAGCCGCCCGCTGGGGCTGGGGGCGAACCGCCCGACGACAGCGCTCACAGGCCCAGCTTCCACTCCCCGTCCTTCGGCTGGAAGATGGGGGTGTTGTAATACTCTGCCACGGCCTTTGCCATGTACTCGGCGTCGGCGCAGCTTGCCGTCTCCATGGCGGAGTGCATGGCCAGCTGGCCCAGACCGATGTCCACCATGGGCATCAGGATCTGATGGCCCAGCAGATTGCCCAGCGTGGAGCCGCCCGGCACATCGGCGCGGTTTGCGAACACCTGCACCGGCACACCGGCCTTCTTGCAGATGGCGGTGAAGGCTGCACCGGTGAATCCGCTGGTGGTGTAGGTCTGGCGGGCATTATACTTCAGCAGGACGCCGCCGCCCATCACGACGGGGTTGGCGGGGTCGCTCTTTTCGGGGTGGTTGGGATGGGTGGCGTGGCCGTTGTCGGCGCTCAGCACCAGTGAGTTGGTGCGGGCGCGGATGCTCTGCTCCCTGCTGACGCCCATGCTCTCCTCGATGCGGGTCAGCACGTCGGCCATGAGGGTACCCTGCGCGCCCTGACGGCTGGAAGAGCCGACCTCTTCGTTGTCGAACATGACCCAGATGTCTCCGCGGCCTTCCTCTTCGCCGCGGCCCTGCAGGAAGCCCCACAGAGTGGTGTAGGCGCACTCGAGGTCGTCGATGCGGCCGGACATGAAATACTCGCCGTTCAGGCCCATGCGGACAGCCTTCTCACGGGTAGCGAGGACAAGGTCAGCGTCGAGGATGTCCTCGGCCTTCACGCCGGCCTCAGCGGCCAGGACCTCTTTCAGGTTTCCGCCCTTGCCGCCGAAGATGGGCTGCAGATCGACCTGCGGGTTATACTTCATGCCGTTGTTCAGGTCGCGGCTAAAGTGGATGCAGAGGTTGGGGATGCAGGCCAGCGCACGGTCGGGGCAGACCAGACGACTCTCGATGCCGCTCTCGGTGCGCACCAGCAGACGGCCTGCCACGGTCAGCGGGCGGTCGAGCCAGGAGGGCATGATCATGCCGCCGTAGCCCTCGACCTCGGCCTTGGCGAAGACCTTGTCCTCCGTGTCGAACTGCTTGATACGCCAGGTGGGCGAGTCGCTGTGGCTGGCGGCTGCGTGCCAGCCGGTCAGCTCACCCTTGGGCATACGCCATGCCAGCACGGCAGAGCCGTTGCGGGTGGTGTAATACTTGCCGCCGGGGGCCAGCTCCCACGCGGCACTCTCGGGGCAGTTCACATAGCCCTCGGCTTCCAGAATGGCGGCCGCAGCAGCCGTGGAGTGGAAAGCACTGACGCCGGCGTCCAGAAAACGGAAAAGCTCCTCTATCGAAAAAGCTGCATTCTTCATGGTTATTTTCTCCTTGGTATTTTAACGATTCCTGTACCCTTTATTATAGCCCGCTGCGCCGGAAAGGTCAATCCGGCCCCACTGCGCGGCCCCTTAAAATTTGTTCGTGGCAAGGCCGATTGACAACCGCGCGGCAGAACAGTATACTAGTCTCAGAGAGATATTTTCCCCGGCCTGCGGGCCGGGCGCAGATAGAAGGAGGACATCCCCTATGACTCAAAAGCACATCCTTTCGCTCCTTGTGAGTGCTGCTCTGCTGTGCGGCCTGCTGGCAGGCTGCTCCAATACAAACGGCGACGCCTCCCACGCAAGCTCTTCGGCTTCTGAGCCGTCCAGCGTCAGCAGCGAGAGCGCCCCCAGCAGCACCGCGCAGGCCGACACCTCCGGGCTGTTCAATAAAGATTTCGACGAGAACTCACTGTTCAGCGTAGACGGTACTGCAGCCGCCTTTGAGCCCAGCCTCGGCTGGGGTCCCGGTGTGTCCGGCTGCTCCCTCAAGAGCGTGCAGGCCGCAGCCACCCTGCTGGTCTGGGCCGACGAGGCAAACCTCTCTGCCCGCACGGAAACGGCCATTGAGGACGCCTACACCCAGTGGTACGACAACCTCTCCGACTCGGAGCAGGAGGGCTTTGCCGAGGCATGGCCTATGATAAAGGACGATGCCGCTGCCCTGCTGGAAGACAAGGACGCCATGGCAGGCCGTCTGGAGGACGTGGGCCTCGACGCCAGGAAGTTGACCTTCTCTGAGAAGAACTGGAACGCCCTTGAGGATGTCGTTGACCCCCTCGTGCCAGAGGCAAAGGGCGAGTATTAAATCACAGAGAAAAGGCCGGACGCCTTTCCGCTTTGGTGCGGGAGTCGTCCGGCCTTTGTTTTATCGGGATCAGACTTTCTTGAGGGTGTAGGCGCGGGTACCCATGCCGACCTTCTCGGCCTGCTCGAGAGTCGCTTTCCACTCGATGTTGGGGTTAGAGTCCTTGAAGTTGTCGTGGTGGCAGTTCCAGCCCGGGGTGGCGAGGTTCTGGCCCAGCTGGCTGTTGGGCAGCGGAGCGGCGTTCAGGCAGGCGTCAGCACAAGCCTGGTCGAGGGCCACCGGGTCAAAGGAGGCGAACATGCCGATGTCCGGCAGGATGGGCGCGTCGTTCTCGCCGTGGCAGTCGCAGTTGGGGCTGATGTCCTGCACAAGGCTGATGTGGAAGGTAGGGCGGTCATGGCAGACGGCGGCGGCATACTCGGCCATCTTGCGGTCCAGCATCTCGTTGGCGCTGTCGCACAGGGCATAGATGGCGTCGAAGTTGCAGGCACCGATGCAGCGGCCGCAGCCCTTGCACTTGTCCTGGTCGATGACGGCCTTGTTCTTCTCGTTGTAGCTGATGGCGTCGGAGCCGCACTCCTTGGCGCAGCGGTGGCAGCCGCGGCAGAGGTCTTCCTGCACCGCCGGGTGGCCGGAGGCGTGCTGCTCCATCTTGCCGGCGCGGGAGCCGCAGCCCATGCCGATGTTCTTGATGGCACCGCCGAAGCCGGTGGACTCGTGGCCCTTGAAGTGGCTCAGGCTGATGAAGATGTCGGCGTCCATGATGGCGCGGCCGATTTTAGCGGTCTTGCAGTATTCGCCGTTCGGCACAGGCACCTCCACCTCATCGGTGCCGCGCAGGCCGTCGGCGATGATGACCTGACAGCCGGTGGTCATGGGCCAGAAGCCGTTCAGCTGGGCGCAGGTCAGATGCTCGAGGGCGTTCTTGCGGCTGCCAGGGTACAGGGTGTTACAGTCGGTCAGGAAGGGCATACCGCCCTGCTCCTTGCACAGGTCGGCCACGACCTTGGCGTAGTTGGGGCGCAGATAGGCCAGGTTGCCCAGCTCGCCGAAATGCATCTTGATGGCGACGAACTTGCCCTCCATGTCGATGTTCTTGATGCCTGCCGCGATGCACAGGCGGCGCAGCTTATCGGTGAGGCTGGTACCCACGGGACAGCGGAAATCGGTATAGTAGACGGTCGATGCTTCCATCGGCTTTTCCTCCTGTTTTCTTTGACGTTTTCGACTTTGCGGCGCGTATCTGCCGCGCTCATACTCTCTGAAAGCATTATAGCACGACGCAGGGGCAGGCGCAAGAAAAGCCCCTCGCCGAAGCAAGAGGCTTAAAAGACCTGAGTTCGATTTTACACCATTGCGGACACCACTGCCACGGCCAGCACCACAAGGCCGAGGGCGATACGGTAGATGCCGAAGAAGGTGAAGTTGTGGCGCTTGACGTAATCCATCAGGAAGCGGATAGCCGCCAGGCTGACCACGAAGGCCACCACGCAGCCCACCGCCAGCACAGCCACCTCGGTGCCGGTGATGGCGACACCGGAGACGGCGAATTTGAGCACCTTGAGCAGGGATGCACCCGCCATGACCGGGATGGCGAGGTAGAAGGTGAACTCCGCCACGCAGGCACGGGAGAGGCCCAGCAGCAGGCCGCCCACGATGGTCGCGCCGGAACGGGAGGTGCCGGGGATGATGGCCAGCATCTGCCAGACGCCGATGATGAGGGCGTCACGGTAAGTGATCTGTTCCAGATGGGTGACGTGGGGCGCAGTGCGGCGGCTCTCCACCACGAGGAACAGCACACCGTAGAGGATGAGCATTGCGGCCACGGTGATGTAGTTGTAGAAGTGAGCCTCCATCCAGTCGTCCAACGGGCTGATGACCAGCACCGGCAGGGTGGCAGCGACCACCTTGAACCAGAGCTGCCAGACGCTGGGCTTGGAGATGACGCGGCCATGCCGCAGGCCGAAGGGCCACAGCTTGCCCCAGAACAGCACCACCACCGCAAGGATGGCACCCAGCTGGATGACCACGCGGAACATGGACATGAACTCTTCGCTGGCGTTGAACTTTACCACCTGTTCCAGCAAGATCATATGGCCTGTGGACGAGATGGGCAGCCACTCGGTGATGCCCTCCACGATGCCCATCAAGATCGCTTTGATGATCTCAAGAAACATATAAGCACTCCTCCTGCCGTACGCCGGGCGCACGGGCTTTTGTGATTCTTATCGTCATACTGTTTCAGTATACCATATTCCGACTCTTTGCGCACCAGGAATTCAAAAATTTTATCTCTGGAGTCCCCTACAGCTTTTCTATTTATCTGCGGGGGAAAATATGCTATACTGGGATGTAGATTTATTGTAGGACACTACGTCCAGCGAAAGCCTAACACCCTCGGCGAAGCCGTAAATCGGAGAAACGAGAAAAAAGCGTTTAGCGAAGCGGCTAGCTTTTTTCCGTTTTGACTTCCCCTTTGGGGTCTGAAAGGGGCGAGCAGCCCCTTTCTCGTGGATCCAGCGCGTCGAAATCGCTGGTGGTTTTCTGGTTCTCTTTTGACATCAAAAGAGAACATCAGCCTTAATGTAAAAGCGTTTTGCCCAGCGCACAGGCGCGAAAGCCAACTTATATGTTTTATCTTTTATTTTTTAGCGAGGTAATTTCATGAACATTCTTGTAATCGGCTGCGACCAGGTGGGCGCATCGCTGGTGCGGGACCTGGAGCGCATCGGCCACGACATCTCCATCATCGAAAAGGACTCCGAACAGCTCAAGCGTCTGGACGCCTTCGACGACTACACCTTCAGCGGCAACGCCCTTGTGGGCGACCCCACCGACCCCGATGTACTGCGTCAGGGAGGCATCGAGAACTGCGACGCCGTGGCCGCTGTCAGCGAGGACGACTCCCTCAACCTGATGGCCGCGCAGATCGCCAAGAGCCTCTTTCAGCGCGAAAAGGTCATCTGCCGCGTCTCCGACCCCCACCTGCAGGTACTCTACCACAAGGCTTACGAACTGGACACCATCTGCCCCACCGTCCTCACCGAGCAGGCCGTGTTCCGTTCTCTCGCCAAATAACCGATACCATTTGTATAATGAGGTAGCATTATGAAAGTTTGTATTGCCGGCGGCGGGCGTGTGGGCCGGTATCTGGCCCAGAGCCTGCTGGCCAACCGCCACGAAATCGTCATCATCGAGCCAGTGGAGAGCCAGTGCCGGATGCTGGCCGATATGCTGGACATCCCGGTCATCTGCGGCGACTCCATCAGCGTGGACACTCTGCGCACCGCCGACGTCGCCAGCTGCGACGCCTTTGTGGCTGTGACCGGCTCTGACGAAGACAACCTTGTGGCCTGTCAGATCGCCAAGCGGGAGTTCGGCGTAGACCGCACCGTGGCCCGGGCCTCCAACCCCAAGAACCGCGAACTGCTCCACACTCTCGGCGTGGACACCGTGGTCTGCGGCACCGACAACCTGAGCCACATTCTCGAGCGGGAGATCGAGACGGATACCATCCGCCAGCTCCTCTCTCTGGGCGGCGGCACGGCCAGCCTGAATGAAATTTTGCTGCCCGAGAATTTCCTCTACGCGGGCAAGGCCATCATGGACATCCCCATCCCGGGCGACACCATCCTGATCAGCATCACCCGCGACACCGAGTTCATCATCCCCCACGGCAGCACGATCCTGCTGCCCTGGGACCACATCCTCTGCCTGACCCGTGACGACAGCCTGCACGAGCTGACCGAGGCCTGGGGCCTCAGCGATAAGTGACGGAGCAGGAGCTGCGGCGCACCGCCGTCATCATCCCGCCTACTGGCCGGGCCGTCCTCTGCGTCTGGGCGGCGGTGCCGGGGCTGTTCGCTGCGCCCTTCGTGTTCTGGCAGAGCATTGTCGCTGGGGCGGGTTTCTGCCTGCTCTGGGGCTTTCTGGTCTACTGCCTCTGGGCTCGGGCCTGCAGCTTCGCTGCTGTGCTGGGGGAACGGACCGTGACGGTCTACTCCGGCGTTGCGCTGCCAGTGCGTCAGGTGCTTCCCCGCCGGGCTGTTACCAGCGTCCGGCTGCTCCGGACACCCCTGCTGCGGCTGGGCGGCGTCTCGCTGCTCATCGTGGCGGCCCCAGGTGCGAAGCTCTTTCTGCCCGCCATCCCGGCCCAGCAGGCCGGGCTTCTGGCCCACATTCTGGCGGAGGATGCACCATGACCCGACAACGGCATTACCACCCCCTCGCCGCCCTCCGCTTCCTGCGCAAGGCGGTCGTCGTCTGCCTGCTGCCGCTGGCGAATGCCCTGCTGGAGTTCAGCCTGAACGCTCTGCTCACAGCTCTGCGGCAGGACGCCGCGCTTCTGCTCTTCCTCTGCGGGGCCAGCTCCATCCTGCTGGAAGCCAGCAGCTGGGCGCTGGATGAGGCCGGTGTGCTCCGGCTGCGGTGGGCGTTCATCTCCAAGCGGGAGCGCATCATCCGGGGCGAAGCTCTGGCCGCACTGACCATTGAGCGGCCGCTTTTCTTTCGGCTGCTCGGGGCCAGCCGGGTAGTGCTCTACCCGGTGGGCCAGCCTGCCAAGCGAGCCGTCACCCTTTATTTGCACAAAGAAGACGCGCAGGAGCTTGCTGACCGCCTGATGCCTGTCCGGGACCCGGTCTGCCACCGCCCTGCCGGGGGCGAGCGGGCCGCGCTGGTGGTTTTGGGTGCCAACGGTCTGTCCACGCTGGCGCTGACCTATTTGGCCATCCGGCAGAGCCGACCATTTCCCCTCACCGCCGAGGCAGTAGCCCTCTCCCGGCTGAACGTCCTCGTCCGGTTCGCGGCCCACTGGCTGCCCGCCGGTGCGGCGTGGATGCTGGTGCTGACCGGGTCGCTCTTCGGCATCAGTCTGGCCCGCAGTTTTGTCCAGACCGTCCATTATACGGTCTGGCACACTGCCGACCAGCTGGGCAGCCGGGGCGGCTGGCTGTCCCGGTTCGAGTTTCGGGTGCGGAGCAGTGAGATAAGCTACGCGGACGTCCGCGTCTCCCCCATCGCCCGGCTCATGAAGCGCTGGCCGGTATTCGTGGTGGCAGGCAGCTGCCGCCCGGAACTGCCGCTTTTCGTCTACCGCTCCGGGCAGGAAGAGCTGTTCCGGGAGCTGCTGCCCGAGTTCCGGATGCCGCCCGACACCCGGCACGACCTCACCCACCGCAGCGCCGTTTTCTTTGCGCCTGCCGGCATCCCGTTCGGGCTGTGCCTGCTGCTGGTGCTGGTTTCCCGCAGCGTTCTGCCTGCCCTCACGGGGACATTGCTCATCCCGACAGCGGTATTTGCCGTCTTTCTGGCGGGCGGGCTGATGGGCTGGCTGAAAGAGGGCATCTGGCTCCGGGAGGGCCGGTTCACCCTGCGGCGGCAGAAGGGTGTTTATCTCCACTGCATCTGTGTGTTCCACCCGGATGTCTGCCTGCGCACCTTCCAATCGCCCTGGGCGGCACGTTATCAGCGCATGACGCTGACGCTGGCTCTGCCCGGGCAGGTGCGGCTCAAGGTGCGCAGCATCCCCGTGCGGGACGCTGCGCCCTGTCTCAACGCTTTGGAGCAGGAAACATAAAACAAAAGGAAGTCTGATTCTCATGATAAAAACCATTCTCTTCGATTTGGACGGCACCTTACTGAACACCATCGACGACCTGGCCGACGCGGCCAACTGGGTCTGCTTCCAGCACGGCTGGCCGACCTTTCCAGTAGAGACCTACAAGCACTTCGTGGGCAACGGCATCCCGAAGCTGGTGGAGCGCTTTTCCCCGGAGAACGCCCGGACGCCCGAACAGCTTGCCGCCACGCTGGCCGAGTTCTCGGCCCGGTATGACGCCCACAAGGAAGACAAAACGGCCCCCTATCCCGGCATCCTGGAACTGCTGGCCGCGCTGAAGGCCGAGGGCGTCCAGACCGCCGTTTTTTCCAACAAAGCGGACTCTTTTTGTGGAAAGATCATCGAGCACTACTTCGGCCCGGACAGCTTTTCGCTGGTGCGGGGCAGCCGTCCCGGTGTTCCCACCAAACCCGACCCGGCTGGCGTCTACTCTCTGATGGCTGACCTCGGCGCAGACCCGCAGAGCACCCTTTTCGTGGGCGACAGCGACGTAGACATCCTTACGGGACACAATGCCGGTCTGCCCGCTCTGGGCGTTCTCTGGGGCTTCCGGGGCGAAGCAGAGCTGACCACCGCCGGTGCCGATGCTCTGGCCGCAAAGCCGGAAGATATTCTGACGTATCTCCACCAGCACTGAAAAACAAAAGCACGGCCCTGCCGGGACGCTGAAATGCATCCTGGCAGGGCCGTATTTTTTTGCAAAAGGAAATGATGAAAAAATACCGCGAGTGAGCGTCTGCGCCATTCCTCAAGCAAAGAAAAAACGATTCAAAAGCGCTATTTTACAATTTTCCGATTTTCTGATATACTCGAGCTATAGAACAACCCCCGGCAGAACACCGAGGGACATCGAAACAGGAGGTTACAACTTATGGGCTTTTTAACTGGTAAAACCGCCATCATTACCGGCGCAGGGCGCGCTGTCCTGAAGGATGGGAGCTGCGGCTCCATCGGCTACGGCATCGCCACCGCATACGCCAAGGAGGGCGCGAACCTCGTCATCACAGGCCGCAATGTCAAGAAGCTGGAAGCAGCCAAGCAGGAGCTGGAAAGCCTCTACGGCATCAAGGTGCTGACCGTGCAGGCCGATGTCTGCGCGGGCGGCAACAACGAGGCCACTGTGGCAAATGTGGTCAAGCAGGCTGTCGATACCTTCGGCGGCATTCAGGTGCTCATCAACAATGCACAGGCTTCGGCCTCCGGCGTGCCGCTGACCGAGCACACCACCGAGCAGTTCGATTTGGCCATCTACTCCGGCCTCTACGCCGCTTTCTACTACATGAAAGCCTGCTACCCCTATCTGGCTGAGTCTCACGGCAGCGTCATCAACTTCGCTTCCGGCGCTGGCCTCTTCGGCAACTTCGGCCAGTCGGCCTATGCTGCCGCCAAGGAGGGCATCCGCGGTATGTCCCGCGTCGCCGCCACCGAGTGGGGCAAGGACGGCATCAACGTCAACGTGGTCTGCCCGCTGGCATGGACGGCCAAGCTCGAGCAGTTCAGGGACGCCTACCCTGACGCTTTCAAGGCCAACGTCAAGATGCCTCCCATGGGCCACTACGGCAACGCTGAGACGGAGATTGGCCGTGTCTGCGTCCAGCTGGCCATGCCGGATTTCAAGTATATGTCCGGCGAGACCTTGACGCTGGAAGGCGGCATGGGCCAGAGACCGTAAAACGACATCATCTGCTTCCTTGCATAACGAACCCCCGCCTGCCGGATGGTGCAGGCGGGGGTGATTTTTGCTCTGATTCCCGTTCGGGTCAAATAAAATGCAAACCTGAACATCAGCAACCACGGTAGACATTCCTGAAGATTGGGACCCTAACACTAAAAAAGCTCCTCAATCCTAAGATTGAGGAGCTTTTTTATGACCCGTACGGGAATCGAACCCATGTTACAGCCGTGAAAGGGCCGTGTCTTAACCGCTTGACCAACGGGCCTTAGAAATACAGAGCTTCGCTAAAACCTCCGACTTTCATCATCCACTATTGCGGACGACCGTCCCCCTTATCTTAGCGAAACTCTGTAATGTGGTAGCGGTAACTGGATTTGAACCGGTGACACTTCGGGTATGAACCGAATGCTCTAGCCAACTGAGCTATACCGCCATATTTATTTGTTGCACTTGAACAGTGCTTTATTATTATATCCAACAACCCCCGTTTTGTCAACAACTTTTTCAAAAAAATCTTCAATTTTTTCATTCTTTCTGATTTTATACGTCTGTACGCAAAAAGTCCCCGCCATCCTGTATGAATGGCGGGGACTTTCAACATTTTATTGGAGAATGGTGGAAAGCAGGCTTACTTCTTGTGGACAGGCACCATGACCTCGAGGCCGCCCATGTAGGGCTGCAGGACCTTGGGGATGGTAACGCTGCCGTCGGCCTGCAGATGGTTCTCGAGGAATGCGATGAGCATACGCGGAGGAGCCACGCAGGTGTTGTTCAGAGTGTGGGCCAGATAGGTCTTGCCATCCTTGCCCTTGACGCGGATGTGCAGGCGGCGGGCCTGTGCATCGCCCAGGTTGGAGCAGGAGCAGACTTCGAAGTATTTCTGCTGGCGGGGGCTCCATGCCTCGATGTCGCAGCTCTTGACCTTCAGGTCAGCCAGGTCACCGGAGCAGCAGTTCAGCTGACGGACAGGGATCTCCATGCTGCGGAACAGCTCGACGGAGTTCTTCCAGAGCTTCTCGTACCAGTCAGCGCTCTCCTCGGGACGGCAGACGACGATCATCTCCTGCTTCTCGAACTGGTGGATGCGGTAGATGCCGCGCTCCTCGATGCCGTGAGCGCCCTTCTCCTTGCGGAAGCAGGGGCTGTAGGAAGTCAGGGTCAGGGGCAGAGTAGCCTCATCCAGAGTCTGGTCGATGAAGCGGCCGATCATGGTGTGCTCACTGGTGCCGATGAGGTAGAGGTCCTCACCCTCGATCTTGTACATCATGGCGTCCATCTCAGGGAAGGACATGACGCCCTGCACCACGTTGCCGTGCATCATGAAGGGAGGGATGACATAGGTGAACCCCTTGTCGATCATGAAGTCGCGGGCATAGGCCAGAACAGCCTCGTGCAGGCGGGCGATGTTGCCCAGCAGGTAGTAGAAGCCATTGCCGGCCACGCGGCCTGCGGCGTCCATATCAATGCCGTCGAAGCTCTCCATGATCTCGGTGTGGTACGGGATGGGGAAATCAGGCACGACCGGCTCACCGAAGCGCTGAGCCTCGACGTTGTAGGTGTCGTCCGGGCCGATGGGTACGCTGGGGTCGATCATCTGGGGGATGGTGTACATGATCTCCTGAATGCGTTCAGCCAGCTTTGCCTCCTCGTCTTCCAGCTCTGCCATCTTGTCGGCGTCAGCCTTGACAGCGGCGTTGTTGGCGTCGATCTGAGCCTGCAGCTCGGCCTTCTTGGCCTCGTCGTCGCACTTCTTCAGCTGGCCGAACAGAGGGCCGTTGGCCTTGCTCAGCTTGTTGCGGGCAGCCTTCAGGGACTCGACTTCCTTCAGGCACTCGCGGTACTTGGCGTCCTTCTCGATGACTTCGTCAACGAGAGGGAGCTTTGCATCCTGAAACTTCTTCTTGATGTTTTCCTTGACCGCATCCGGGTTGTCGCGGACAAATTTGATGTCAAGCATGATAACTCTCCTTATACTCTATTGCTTGCACAGGGGGCGTTCCCCGCTGTGCCGTTCAAAGGCGGTGTTCCCCGCCTTGGTACGCATTTCTAATAACTTTTCTGCTTAGGCTCTCCTATTAGGAGAGCTGTCGAGCGATAGCGAGACTGAGAGGTTACTCCGCGCTGTACTGCCCCAGCAGATTTGCAAAGGCTTTCAGCTGATCGTCCGAATAGAAATGGACGGTCAGCTTGCCTTTGCCGTCGTGGTAGGCCACGCGGACTTCGCTGCCCAGCGCCTGCTTGAGGCTTTCTTCCACCTCCACTGGCAACGCGCTCGGCAGCGGCGCGGCCACAGGCTCTTTTGCGGGCTTTGCCAGCTTTTTGCACAAAGCTTCGGCCTGACGGACGTTCAGCTGGTTGTCCGCTATCATCTGAGCCGCTTCCTCCTGCAGCTCCGGCGTAGGCAGGCCCAAAACGACCTTTGCGTGTCCGATCGTAATGAAGCCGCTTTTCAGCAGTTCCAGCACTGTTTCCGGCAGGCTCAGCAGCCGCAGGCTGTTGGCCAGTGCGCTCCGGCTCTTGCCCAGCTTGCGGGCGGCCTGCTCCTGGGTCAAATCGCAGCGGGTCATCAGCTCACGGATGCCGGCCGCCTCTTCCACGGGGTCAAGGTCTTCGCGCTGCAGGTTCTCCACCAGCGCAAGCTCCATGGCCTGCTCATCGGTCACGTCCTTGACGATGACCGGCACCTCGGTGAGGCCCGCCATCCGGCTGGCCCGCCAGCGGCGCTCGCCTGCCACGATGAGGTAGCCGCCGGACGGCTTCGGGCGCACCGCAATGGGCTGCAATAAACCGTGCTCGGCGATGCTAGCCGAAAGCTCTGCCAGCGTCTCGTCGTCGAAGGTCTTGCGGGGCTGGCCGGGGTCTGGCTCAATCTCCCGCAGGGGCAGCGTCTCGATTCTGGTATCTGACTCAAAGCTGGGGGCGGCGTCCTCAAACAGACTTTCCAGCCCCCGGCCCAGTCCTCCTCTTCCTTTTGCCATTGGTCTCCTCTCTCCCTCAGCCGTCCATCTTCACATCGGCCAGCCCCATCGTCTCGACCGGTTCCGCTGCAGCTTTTCCGCGGCGGCGCTTGGGTGCAGCTTCGGCGGGGCGGTTGCTCTTCACGAACTCGATGGCAAGGTCCATATACGCCTCGCTGCCCTTGCCCTTCGGCTCATAGAAGTTGATGGGCTGGCCATAGCTGGGAGCTTCCGAGATGCGGATGCTGCGCGGGATGGTGGTCTGATACACCTTGTTTCCAAAGTATTTCTTGACCTGCTCCACCACCTGCAGTGTCAGGTTATAGCGGACAGAGAACATGGTGAACACCACGCCTTCGATGTCCAGATAGGGGTTGTACTTTTTGCGGACGGTCTTAAGAGTGCTGATAAGCTCCGACAGACCTTCCAGCGCATAATACTCGCACTGCACCGGGATGAGGATGCTGTCGCAGGCGCACAGGCCGTTCAGCGTCAGCAGGTCAAGGCTGGGCGGGCAATCGATGAAGATAAAGTCGTAATCTTTCTGGATGGGGGCCAGCGCCTTGCGCAGGCGGCTCTCGCGGCCCGGCAGGTCGATCATCTCAAGGCTGGCACCCGCGAGGCGGGTGTTGGAGCCGATGACGTCGGTGCGAAACTCCGTCTTGCGGACAGCCTGCCGCGCGTCGGCCTCGCCGATGAGAATTTCATATGTACCAATATCTACACTCCGCTTGGAAATACCATAACCGGTGGTGGTGTTGCCCTGTGGGTCGAGGTCTACGATGAGCACTTTTTTGCCCAGCGCCGCCACGCAGGACGAGAGGTTGACGGCTGTGGTGGTCTTGCCCACACCGCCCTTCTGGTTTGCAACAGCAACGATTTTTGCCACGCTACTTGCTTCCTTCCGGGAAAAAGATTTGTTCCACATGGAACATTTCGAGGACGAAGCCCGCCGTTTTCCCCTCAGCAGGTCCCTTATACAGCTTAGTATAGCACATCAGCGCGGCTTTTTGAACTGGTTCTTTATAATTTTACGTTCTTTTGATGGCCACACAGCTCTTTTTCGCATTCAAATTCAGTTTTCGCCTTGCGTAAACATAAAATCTTCGGCGAAGCCGTAAATCGGAGAAACGAGAAAAAAGCGTTTAGCGAAGCGGCTAGCTTTTTTCCGTTTCGACTTCCCCTTCGGGGTCTGAAAGGGGCGAGCAGCCCCTTTCTTGCAACGGCGACGACCGCCGCCTGCGGCGGAAACAGGGAGGAGCTGTTGGGGCCGCGGTCAGCAGGACACGAGTGCCGCCCAAAGCACGAAGTGGACGCTGGGTACCGCAACCCGTCGGATCCCGCGCCTCGAAAGTAGCGGGCACTTTTCTGGTTCTCTTTTGGTGCGCAAAAGAGAACTTTGCCCCAATGCAAGAACGATTTAATCCACGCCATCGGCGCGCAATCCCACCCACCTTACCAGAAAGAAAGAGAGCCAATGTTCCACATGGAACACTGGCCCTCTCCCCTCACCTCTGCGCCGCTGCCGTCGGGATGCGCACGGTATACTCAATGTACCCATCCCGCTCTTCCCGGTGCGCCGTTGCCGGTACACCGTTGTCCGTCATCAGGCGGATGGCGTGGTCGATGGTATTCACAAAAATGCGGACGTCCTTCACCATTGAGATGCGGTGACGTCCCGGGGCAGCTGCGTTCAGCAGCTGCTCGATGTACAAGTCTGTAGCCCGGGCGTTCATCTTCCGCTTGGCGATGGTGATGAGCGCTTCACTGCGGCGGTTCTCCGGCAGACGCAGCACTGCCCGGGCGTGGCGTTCCGTCAGGCCGTTGTCCAGCACGAACTGCCGCTGGTCCTGGGTGAGCTGCAATAATCGCAGCTTGTTGGCCAGTGTCGGCTGAGCCATGCCAAGCCGCTTGGCTGCCTCCGCCTGCGTACAGTCCCACAAGACCATCACATCCCGCAGGCCCTGCGCCTGCTCGAAGGGGTTCAGATTCTCCCGCTGAAGATTTTCCAGAAGCCCCATCGCCGCCGTCTTGTCGTCGGCATAGTCGCAAAGGATGGCCGGGATGGTCTGCATCTTTGCCATCTTGCAGGCGCGGAGGCGCCGCTCCCCCGCCACCAGCTCATAGCCGTCTTCTTTTTTGCGCACGGCTATCGGCTGCAGTAAGCCGTTCTCCCGGATGCTAGCCGCAAGCCCCGCAAGCTCCTGCTCGTTGAAATTCGTCCGCGCCTGAAATGGCGACGGCTGGATGCTCTCAATCGGGAGAGCGTAGATTTTTCCGGCAGATTTCTTTCTCTCAAACATGATACCGCCCCTTTTCGTCTGGAATCGTCATAGTTTTCAACTTTTTCCCAGGAAAACGTGGAAAAGTCAGCTGCTTACATCCCCAGTTTACCAGAAAATAAAAGACCCTGCCAGAAGATTCGTTCGGCAGGGTCTTGCATTTTCTATTCGATGCTCCGTTATTTCAGCGGACTTTTCGCAATTTTTCCGCCGTTTCTGGGGTAGGCAGTCGGAGTTTGCGAAATCTTTTTGCAGAGGATGAGGGTGCGGGTATCGCCGCCCGGAAGATGGAGGGTGCGGGTCTCTTTGTACTCGCCGCCCAGCTTCTTGATGGCGCCCCGGGCTGCGGCCAGCTCTTCTTCGCCGGAAGCGCCCTTCATGGCAAGGAAGTTTCCACCCACCTTCACCAGCGGCAGGCAGTATTCTGCCAGCATGGGCAGAGCCGCCACCGCGCGGGCCGAAGCCAAATCGAACTGTTCACGCCACGCCTTGCGAGCAGCTTCCTCGGCGCGCTCCTTGGCGAACTCCACACCGGTAAGGCCCAGCTGGCCGCAGGCGTATTTCAGAAACTCCACCCGCTTGCCGGTGGGTTCCATCAGGGTCAGCTCCAACTCGGGCTTGAAAATCTTCGTCACGATGCCCGGGAAGCCCGCGCCTGCACCGACATCCACCATCTTCCCTGCCACCTCAGGCTGAGAGGCAAAGAGCAGGCTGTCGAGGAAGTGCTTGTCCTCGATGCCCTCCGGGTCAGTGATGGCAGTCAGATTGACCTTCTGGTTGTACTCCACCAGAATCTCCGCAAAGGCGTCCAACTGGTCGAGCTGGGTTCCGGTGAGCGCGATGTTCCATGTGGAACATTTCTGTTCCAGCCGGTTCTTATCTATCATAGCAAATTCCTTTCTTTACTCGCCCGTCAGATGCACAAAAATCGGCTCATGATGCACCGCCGGCAGGAATTTTTCAAATACATCTGCCGTCCGCAGCTTGAGCGATGAGGTGTTGATGCAGGGATGGCACCCCAGGTACTCCCCCGCCTTCAGGTCTTCGTCCATCAGCAGCTGAACGTGGTTTTCCGTGTCGTTGGCCAGGCCCATGATGGACGAAGAACCAGGTGTACAGTCGAGGTACTTTTCCATGTCTTCCGGCGACGCAAAGCTCAGACGGGCAATGCCCAGCTGACCGGAAAGCTCTTTGGTCTTGAAAGGCTTGTCGCCCGGCATCATCAGCAGGTAGAAGTTCGTCTTCTGCCGGTTGCAGAGGAACAGGTTTTTACAGACCATCGCGCCCAAAACAGCGTCGATGTCCTTGCAGGCTTCCATGGTGTCGGCGTGCATCCATGCATGGTCGGTGCGCCAGAACTGGATGCCGAGGCGGTCCAGCAAGTCGTAAGTGCGGACTTCTTTTTCAATCCGCCCGGTGCAGTCCGCAGGACGGCCCTCATATAACTCTAATTTTTCCATTGGTTTTCCTCATCTATCAATCGTGCTCGCGCCTGTGCGCGGGTCAGGTCGCTTTTTCATTAAGTGCTATGTTCTCTTTTGCGTGCCAAAAGAGAACCAGAAAAGCACCGCTTTTCCGAGGCGCGGGCACGGGAAAGGGGCTGCTCGCCCCTTTCAGACCCCAAAGAAGAAGTCGAAACGGAAAAATGCTAGCCGCTTTGCTAAACGCATTTTTCTCGTTTCTCCGATTTACGGCTTTGCCGATGGTGTTACGTCTTATCTTGCGCAACTAAAGCAATACTCAGCTGTGCCACATCCGACGGCGACACGCCGGGAATGCGTCCAGCCTGCCCCAAGTTTTTCGGGCGGATGCGGGCCAGCTTCTCGCGGGCTTCCAATGTTAGGCCGGTGAGCTCTGTGTAAGAGAAATCCTCCGGGATGAGGGTCTTCTCGTGGCGGGCCACCTCGTGTATCATCCGGTCCTGCCGGGCAATGTAACCCGCGTACTTGATTTCAGTTTCCAGACGCTCAGCCAGCATGGGCGTGATGCCCTCACCCCAGCCGATCATGCCCGCGATGAGCGGATAGTCAATTTCCGGCCGGCGCAGCAGCTCTTCGGCAATGCCGCCCTCTGCGGCCGGAGCAAGGCCCGCTGCTTCCATCGCGGCGCGCAAGTCCGCCGTGCGCAGATGGGCGTCATGCAGACGGTGGCGCTCTGCGTCCAGCACAGCCTGCGTCTGCTGGTACTTTGTCCAGCGGTCATCCTGCACGAGGCCGTATTCCCTGCCGATGGGCGTCAACCGGGTGTCGGCGTTGTCCTGACGGAGGGTCAGGCGGTACTCGCTGCGGCTGGTCATCATCCGGTAGGGGTCCATGACGCCCTTGGTCACAAGGTCATCGACCAGTGTGCCGAGATAGCTCGACTGCCTGGGCAGGATGAGCTGGCTTTCGCCCAATGCGTTCCGGGCAGCGTTCAGACCGGCCAGAAGGCCCTGCGCGGCGGCTTCCTCGTAACCCGAGGTGCCGTTGAACTGTCCCGCACCGTAGAGGCCCCGCACCACCTTGCTTTCCAGCGTGGCTTCGAGGCTGGTGGGGTCTACGCAGTCGTACTCGATGGCGTAGGCCGGGCGCATGATCTCAATATTCTCGAAGCCCTTGATGCTCCGGTAGAATGCATTCTGCACATCTTCCGGCAGACTGCTGGACGCACCCTGCAGATACATTTCCTCAGTGTTCTCGCCGCAAGGCTCCACGAAGATGGGATGCCGGTCCTTCCCTGCAAACCGCACTACCTTGTCCTCAATCGACGGGCAGTAGCGCGGGCCGACGCCCTCGATCATGCCGCCGTAGAGCGGGCTGCGCTGGATATTGTCCAGAATGATTCTGTGCGTCTCAGGGTTGGTGTAGGCGATCCAGCACTCCACCTTGTTGTGCATAGGGGCATCGGTCATGAAGCTGAAAGGCTGAAGTTCATTGTCCGGGTCGCCGGGCTGGCATTCCAGCTTAGAGAAGTCGATGCTCCGCCGATGCACGCGGGCAGGCGTACCGGTCTTGAAGCGGCGCAGCGGCAGACCGGCGGCTTTCAGGCTCTCGGTGAGGGCGTTGGCCGCGTGCATCCCGTCGGGGCCGGAGGCGTACCATGCATCGCCCACAAAAATTTTTCCGCCGAGGTTGGTGCCGGTGGCGATGACCACGCACTTTGCGCCATACTCCCCGTTCAGCTGGGTAACGACGCCCTTCACATGGCCGTCCTCCACCTCGATGGAAATGATTTCCGCCTGATGGATAGCCAGCCCCGGCGTCAGCTCAAGGGCGTGCTTCATATATTCATGATAGCGCTTGCGGTCGGTCTGGACGCGCAGAGCGTGGACAGCGGGGCCTTTGCCCTTGTTGAGCATCCGGCTCTGTAAATAGGTGGCATCTGCCGCAAGGCCCATCACGCCGCCAAGAGCATCCAATTCGCGTACCAACGTACCTTTTGCCGTGCCGCCGATACTGGGATTGCAGGGCATATTGCCGATGGCGTCCAAGCTCATCGTGAACACCGCCGTCTTTGCGCCCAGCATCGCGGCAGTATGGGCCGCCTCAATGCCCGCATGGCCGGCACCGATGACGATAACGTCGTAGTCTCCTAAATGGTTCATACTTTCCTCTATTTGCAACATAAAATCTTCGGCGAAGCCATAAATCGGAGAAACGAGAAAAAAGCGTTTAGCGAAGCGGCTAGCTTTTTTCCGTTTCGACTTCTCCTTTGGGGTCTGAAAGGGGCGAGCAGCCCCTTTCTCGTGGATTCAGCGCGTCGAAATCGCTGGTGGTTTTCTGGTTCTCTTTTGACATCAAAAGAGAACAATTCCACTTAACGTAAAAGCGCTCTGCCCCGCGCACAGGCGCGCAACGATACTGTCCTTACTTCCCCACGCAGAATCTCTCAAACACCTCATTGATGACCGCCTCCGAGGCGTTCTCCCCTGTCAGCGCACAAAGTGCATCCAGCGCGTCGTCCACGCAGACTGACACAGCGTCCAGCCCGAGCCCCTGCGCGGCGTCCAGTGCTCCGGCTACGGCATCCCGAGCGCGGGTGGCAGCGGAAAGCTGCCGCTGTCCCGAGAGGCTGGCGGCGTGGGGGTCGATTTGGTTGGTCCCCAGCAGGCGGGCTACCGCCGCCGCGATGACCTTCCGCGCCCCCTCTTCCTGACAGCAGACCGGCAGCACCATCGCAAAATAGGGTGCGATGAGCTCTGCGTCAAACCGGGTGGGCTTGTCCTCTTTATTGACCAGCGCGATGGCCGGACGACCCGCGCAGCGCTGAGCCAGCTCCAGGTCCTCCCGGGTCGGGCGCTCCGAGCCATCGAAGACGGCGAGGATAAGCCCCGCCTCGTCCAGCTTCTTCCAGCTGCGGCGGATACCTTCGGCTTCTATCTCGTCTTCCGTCTGACGCAGACCGGCAGTGTCGAAGAGATTCAGCCGGACGTCGCCCAGCTGAACAGCCTGCTCCACCACGTCGCGAGTGGTTCCGGCCACCGGCGTGACGATGGCCCGGTCGAACCCGGCCAGCAGATTGAGCAGGGTGGATTTGCCCGCATTGGGCTTGCCCACGATGGCGCAGTCCACGCCCTCGCGGAGGACAGCGCCTGCATCGTAGCTCTGGATGAGGGCGTCCAGCTCCTGCTCTACCCCGCCTAAAACGTCGCAGAGATGGCTCTGGCTCAGTTCCGGGACATCTTCCTCAGGGAAATCCACCCAGGCGGCCAGATGGGCCTGCAAGGCCGTCAGAGCATCTTTCTGGGCCGCTATCTTCCGGGCCAGCGCACCGTTCAGGGAGGCATTTGCCAGCGCGGCCCCCTGTCGGCCATCGGCGGAGATGATGTCCATGACGGCTTCGGCCTGGGTCAGACTGAGCTTGCCGTTCAGGAAAGCACGGCGGGTGTACTCGCCGGGAGCGGCAGGCGATGCCCCCGCCGCAATGCAGGCTTCCACCAGCCGCCGGGCGACAGCACTGCCGCCGTGGCAGGAAAGCTCCACCACATCCTCGCCGGTGTAGCTGTGGGGCGCGCGGAAAAACAGCGCCACGCCCTCGTCGAAAGCCTCTTCCCCCTCCACGAACGCACCGAACATGGCGGTATAGCCTTTGGCGTCCGCGACCTTTTTGGTTGGGTTAGCCGGACGGAACACCTTCGCCGCCACTTCATAGCTTTCCGGGCCGGACAGCCGCACGATGGCGATGCCGCCCGCACCCGGAGCGGTAGCAATGGCCGCAATGGTCGAATGCTGCATCTTCTCCCCTCCTTATGCGCAGATGAATACAGTATATTCTACCACGAACCGCCAAAAAAAGAAATATGCTGCGCAAAAAAGCGGCACACCGCCGGAGAGTCCGGCAGCGTACCGCTTTTGCATTTTATCCTCGGGTCTTCCCGGCAAGGCGATAGTGCTCTTCCTTTGCCAGATACATCCGTGTTTCGGCCGATTTGACGAGGACTTCCATGTCGATGCCGCCCGCGCTGTGAGTCGCTGTACCCACGGCCACCGAGTAACCGGCCTCGTCCACCTCCTGCACCAGCTTGTGGATAAGCGCGCGCATCTCTTCGGCGCTCTTGTCCATCGCAAAGGCCACGAACTCATCGCCGCCCACACGGTAGCTGTACTTTTCGCCGAAGATGTCCCGCACCTTGGCTGCCACGGTCTTGAGCATCTCGTCGCCTGCCGCGTGGCCCCGGGTGTTGTTCAGCTCATGCAGGCCGTTCACGTCCAGATAAACACAGCTCAGCGTGCTGCTGCAGTGCATCGGGTAGTCGTGCATCTGGCTCTCGTAGGCGTTGCGGTTTTTCAGGCCGACGTTCAAGTCCGTCTCCGCGATGCCCAGCAGCTTGTGCCGGATGGAAAAATTTTCGTGCATCGAAAGCATGATGAAGGTGGATATGATGCAGGACACCGCACCAAACACCACGCCGTCCAGAATATCAACTGGGAGCGTCTCTTTACTCTTGAACAAAAAGCAGGTCAGGATGAAAATACCATCGAAAAAGACGACATTCAAGATATGCTGGATGGGCCGCATGACAAAGAGCAGCGGCACTGCCAGCAAGAACGCAATAAAGCTCACCGTAGGAGTATCGGGAGAAGGATGGATGCCCAGATAGATGCCCAGCACATAGAGCAAAGCCTCAAAGGCGTACATCAGCCAGGTCAGCAGCAGGCCGTTTTTTCCCGGGAATGCCCGGTTGACCGCCTGCAGGCCCATGCACACGGCCAGCGCTATCATATAGGCCGGCATATTGGGCCGCAAAAATTCCAGAGCCCCAGACAGTATCCATAAAACTGTAAGAAACGCACAGGCTATCCCCAGGTAGGCCGTCACACGTTGGCGGTTGGAGCGCTGTATATCCGGCAGACAGGCTTTGTACTCCTCCCGTGACATCTCCGCATACAGCAGCCTTCGCAATGCTTCCATAGCCATCCTCTTTTCAAACCGCATTCGTCCCCGCACTGCACGAGGGCGCACTTTCCCCTTTTGTTCTGCGGGTTTTTCCTATTTTATCATGAAGCTCCCAAAAAGAAAATATCCAGCGCATCCCAGCGTTTATTTTCTATGATATGCTAAAAAGCGATAATTAAATTTAGCTATATTACCCATTGATATTTTACTTTATTGTGCAAAAAAGGGTGTGCAGCCCCTGAAAGACTGCACACCCCGTTGCGTATGAAAGAAAAATCAGAATGCGGCAATATCGGCCGTGGTGATGGCCTTGCCGGGCAGGGTGCGGCTGTCGGCGTTCTCCGACAGGGCCAGCTTGCCCTCGCGCAGCAGCTTGACGGCCTTCTCGTGGTCAGCAGCGTTCCAGTTGTTGCCCACGAGCTTCCAGTTGTTGTCCACGTGCGGCTCGATGGTGCCGCCCTTGACGGTGCGGATGTACTCGCCCAGCAGTTCGCGGACGCCGCCCACATCGCCGCGCACGTCGATCTCCAGCAGCTTGGGCAGCTCGTCGCCCTCCTTGAAGATGTCGGCATAAGCCAGCAGCTGGGTGGTGGCACGGTAGTTGTTGACGGCCACCACGAAGCTGTCATCGTCCTCCACCGGACGGCCATCCATCCAGGTCAGGTTCTGGATGCGGTTGCCGGGCTGCTTGGAGATGTCGAGGTCATACTTGACGCCTGCAAAGGCATCGTACAGGTAATAGCGGACGGAAGAGTCGAATGCGATGGTCACATCGCCCGGCTCCCAGGTCTTGAAGAAGGCAGCAGACCACTCCATGAACTGACGCAGCTGCCAGCCGTTCATCTGCAGCTTGTACAGGGTGTTCTGGTAGGTGTAGATGCTTGCCATGTCGCACTTGCGGATGGTACCCTCGCGCATCTGGGAAGTCATGGAGGTCAGAGCCGTTGCGGCCACCTGAGCGTCGGTGTAGTACATCTGTACCTCGTTGATGAAGTCCAGCAGAGCAGTATCCTGCACCATGGCCTGCGGCAGGCAGTCGATCTCGTTTTCGGGGGCCAGATCACCGCCGACCAGCTGGCCGATGGGGGTCACGGCGTCGTCCTTAGCGCGCTGGTCGTACTCTGCCAGCAGAGCAGTCAGCTCGGGGTCGGGAGCGTAGTCCTTGATGGTCAGGTTCTCAGAGGTGCGGTCCTTCACCTTCCACTTGCCGTTCAGGCCGCGCTCCAGATAGACGTGGATGTCGGAGACAGTGGCACCGGCATTCTTGTTCTCGACCACCAGCACGCCGTTGATCATCTTGTTGGGGATGCTCTTGTGGCCGTGAGCAGCGACGATGACGTCGAACTCGGGGCAGGCATTTGCCAGGTCGGTGACGCCGGAGCCATAGACGCCATACTCATTGTCAACATCCATATGCATAACGCCGATGATGACATCCACATTGTTCTTGATCTTATCAATGATCTTGCGGCTCTCGTCCACCGGGTTGGTGACAGTCCAGCCCTCGAGGTTCTTGGCGTCCCAGCGGGTGATGTTGGGAGTGACCATACCGATGACGCCGATCTTGACGCTGCCCTTGTTGATGATGGTGTAGCCGTCAGCCAGAGGCTTGCCTTCGGGGCTGTAGACGTTGCCGGTCAGCACCTTGGCCTTCTGCTGGGAGAGCACCTTTTCCAGCGTGGCCATGCCATAGTTGTACTCATGGTTGCCGGTGACGTAGACATCGTAGCCGATGGCGTTCTGAGCAGCGATCATGGGGTGGACATCGTCGTTCAGGAACAGCTCAGCGGAGTTTGCCTGAATGGTGTCGCCTGCATCCACGACCAGCGTGGTCTTGGTGCGGTTCTCCTTGATGGCAGTTGCCTGCTGGGCCACGCTGCCGGAGGCGTCGGCCTTGTTGGCGGCGTAATCCCAAGGGTCAAACTTACCGTGGGTATCGCTGGTGGCAAGGATCTGCAGGTCCATGCTCCACAGGTCTTTGATGCCGGCAGCGGAAGCAGCCGGGACCAGACCACCCATTGCGGCGGCGGTAGCCGATGCACCGGCCACGCGCAGGAAATTACGGCGGGAAATCTTATTCTGTTCCATAATAATTCCTCTCTTTTTTGCTTGGTATACACTCCGAAGCATTTGTAGCTCTAGTATAAGGCTTGCCGACATTGTTTTACAATGTGCAAGTAGGAGAAAAATTTCTTCCGGAATTGGACATATTCTCCAATTTTCCGATAAGAACGACTTTTCTTCCTAAATTATTTTTTCAGATTTGCTTTTCATCGTAAACCATCTTCATGCAAAAGATGTGTAAATTTATAGTGTTCCTCGTACAAAAAAAGACCCTCCCCTGCACGGCTTCCGCCATGCGGGAGAGGGCCTTATCATTCAGCTTTTACAGCTCGATCTTGCCGAAGCTCAGATCAGCGAAGTCATCCACACGCTCAGTGCGCTTGGGTGCCACAGGGGCAGCATTCTCGGCATCGCGCGGGGTGTAGGTGCGCTCAGGCACATTGGAGCGGTAGCCGCCACGGCCGCCGCCATTGCGCGGGCCACGGCCATTCCGGTCACCACGGCGCTCGCCGCCGCGATGATAGCCGCCGCTGCGGCCATTGCCGTTGCGGTCATGACCGCCGCGGGGTCCGCGGGGACGTGCATTTGCGCTCTCAGCCACAGCGTTGGGGTCGGTGGAGTAGATGACCACACGGCGGTCACGGCCCTCGCCCTTGCTCTCGCTGCGGACGCCCTCCATCTTGCTGATGGCAGAGTGGATGATGCGGCGCTCGTAGGGGTTCATGGGCTCCATGGCAAAGCTGCGGCCAGTGCGGCGCACCTTGGCACCGATGCGCTGTGCCAGTGCGGTCAGGTCGCTCTCGCGCTTGTCGCGGTAGCCGGCCACGTCGAGGCCCAGCTTGATGTAGTCGCCCTCGAGGCGGTTTGCCACGAGGCTTGCCAGATAGGACAGGCTCTCCATCGTCTCGCCGCGGCGGCCGATGAGGGCGCCCATCTTCTCGCCGTCCAGATGGATGATGGTAGCCTCACCCTTCTGCACAGCGCTGAACTTGACGTCCTGTACGCCCATCTTCTCGATGACATCCTTCAGGTAGTCCACAGCGGCCTTGACCTTGGCGTTCTCCTCGATGTTGATGGGGACTTCCACCTCTTCGCCCTCTGCGGCGGGAGCAGCCTGCTCTTCGGCAGGGGCAGCTTCCTCAGCGGGAGCAGCAGGCTCTTCCACAGCAGCGGGAGCCTCAGGGGCAGTCTCTTCGACGACAGGCTCAGCCGCCACAGGAGCAGCCTTCTCCTCCACAACGGGAGCGGGCTCCTCAACGGGGGCAGCAGGAGCTGCCGCAGGCTCGTCCGGCAGCTCGACGCTGACGCGGACCTTGGCGGGAGTGAGCTTCAGGCCCAGAAAACCGGTCTTCTGGGGCATTTCCAGCACTTCGTAGCTGACGTTGATGTCGTCCTTTTCCACGCCCAGCAGAGCGCAGGCGTTGGTGCGTGCTTCATCGACCGTCTTGCCGGTCGCTTCCTGCGTACGGATCATAACCGTCAATCCTCCTTTTTGTTCTGCAGCTCGCTCAGCGGGACAGTGCGCTCGTCCTTGTAGCGCTCAGCATCCTGCTGGCGGGCATACTCGAGGCGGCGCTTGTTCATCTCGCTGGCGGAGATGTTCTTTTCCACGACCTCACCGGTCTTCTCGTCCTGGACCTTGATGGTGGTGCTCTTCACGCCGCGCTTCTCTTCCTTCTTGCGGGAAGCGATCTCGGCCTTGACCTGCTCCTTCATCTTCTCGGGATCATAGATCTTGCGCATGATCTGGGTCTGGACGGTCATCACGATGTTGGAAATGACGTAGTACAGAGAGAATGCGCAGGGAACGGTAAAGCAGAAGAAGACGTACATCAGAGGCATCATATACATGGTCAGCTTCATGCTGCCCTGCATCTCCTGGCCGGATGCCTTCATGCTGATGTGGGTGGAGATAAACATGGTGACGACAGCCAGGATGGGGAAGATCAGCAGGGGCAGGTTGTCTGCTGCCAGGCTGTACTGCGGCACACGGGTCAGGTCGATGCCGAAGAAGTCCATGTGCTGGCCGAACTCAGTGATGGTGTTCAGCTGGTCTGCGGTGAACACAGAGGTGACGGTGGACTCACCGGCCAGCACCTGTGCGATGATATTGGTGTCGCGGGTCACCTGAGTGAAGCTGATGCCCAGAGCGGTCATGGCATCGCCTGCGGCGGTGATGGCGTCGGCGCCGATGTGGAAGATGCGCTGCAGCGGGCGGTACACGACCTCGATGACGCCGAACATGACGAGGAAGTTGACCAGCATGGGCATACAACCGGCGGTGGGCTTATAGCCGTACTCCTGCTGGAGCTTGAGCAGCTCTTCCTGCTGCTTTTCGGGCTTGTCCTTGTACTTTTTCTGGATGTCGGCGATCATCGGCTGGAAAGCGGACATCTTGGCCATGCTCTTCTGCTGATTGAGCTGCAGAGGGATGCTGATCAGGCGGATGACGATGGTGAAGATGATGATGTCCCAGCCGTAGTTCGGGATGAGGTTGTAGATCCACTCCATCACATAGCCGAGAGGTACACCGAGGATGTACAAAATATTCATGTCTCTGTCCATTCTGCCCCGCCTGTGGTGCGGGACGGTTATTTTTATCGTAGGACACGCCGCCCACAGTTCAGCACGTCACAAGAAGCATTATAATAGCATTTCCTCTCAGCCTCTCCTATCAGGAGAGGTGTCACGCCGCAGGCGTGACGGAGAGGTTTTCCCCGCTTCAGCGCTCTTCCAAAGAGCATCGACGAAGAGGTTTTCCACTTATTTTTCGTGTCTGGTGGAAAACAGAGCCGAGGCCGAGAGATGCCGGGCCGGATTTTTCCAGCGGCCCTTTTCCGGTACGGGGTCGTAGCCCCAGCGGCCCAGCGGATTGCACCGGGCGATGCGCCACGCCGTCAGCAGCAGCCCTTTGACGCAGCCGTGGGTGCGGATGGCCTCGATGCCGTACTGGCTGCAGGAGGGCGAAAAGCGGCAGTTTCGCCCCAGCCCCGGGCTGATGAACTTCTGGTAGAGCCGGATGAGCCCGCAGAGGGCTTTCTGAAAGATGCTCACGCCTCGGGCTTCCGGACCGGCGGCAGGGTGGCTGGGGGCTTTGCGCCCGGCTGTTTTGCCTTATCCGGCAGGCCGGCCTGGGCGAAGAGCTTTGCCACGATGGCGCTGAGCTGCCAGCTCTTGAGCCGGGGGGTCATGCCCCGGGCCACGAAAACGAGGTCGTAGCCGCCGATGTTGTAGTCGAGGTGTTCGTCGATGGCGGCCTTCATAACGCGGCGGGCGCGGTTGCGCTGCACGGCGTGGCCGATCTTTTTGGTGGCCGTCAGGCCCACCCGGGTGCGCTTGCTCCGCGTTTTGAGCACGTAGAGCACCAGCGCCTGGTTGACATAGGACTTGCCGCGGGCATACACGCGGCCAAACTCGCCGTTGCGGCGGATGGGACGATAGCGCATCCTGTGCGCCTCCCTTCAGGTGATGTGGGAGCACCGCCCGGAAAAAAGCAATGCTCAGTGTTCAGTATAGCAAAAAAACGCCGACATGAAAAGCTCATCCAGGCGTTTTCTCTGCCAAATCTTTGACAGTTTTTTTAGGCAATGCGACTATTCACCGCAGCTTTCCGGCCTTTTTTCCCGAATGCCGGGTAAAAAAATAAGACCGCCAATCCAATATCAGCGGCCTTTTTGCGCATATTCCATTCTGCGCCGGACCTGATGCATACTGCTCAGGATCAGACGGTCAGGCTCTTGCGGCCCTTAGCACGGCGTGCGTTGATGACCTTGCGGCCGTTCTTGGTGCTCATGCGGGTCAGGAAGCCATGAACTTCCTTGCGCTGACGCTTCTTGGGCTGAAAAGTTCTCTTCATGGTGTATTTCCTCCGTAAAAACTCGTCCCCGGTATGGGGTCTATTCTGGTCCCAAAATGGGGACAGGCTTGCAATTCAACAGTATATCGCACACTATGGCCTTCTGTCAAGCATTTTTTTCGCTTTCCTTCAAACTTTTTTGAAAAACCTCTGTGGAGAAACTTTCAACTTTTTCACCCATTTCCCGTGGAAAACTTTTTATCCACAATATCTTGTGGCTTTTCTCCGCCTTGGACACAAGGCCGTTTCCCAGACGCAGGTATGTCTTTTTTATGTATTATAAATTACCTTATATAATATAGACGCAGGGGGATTTTTGTGGTATACTAACCTGGTATCAGCAGCATTGTTGAAAACTTCAATGGAGTGGATGTACTATGGATTCTTTCAAGGACGTTTTAGAGGCTGCCCAGAGCTACTGCAAGGCGCAGATGGCGGAGCCGACGTATAATCTCTATATCGACGGGTTGGAGCCTATCAGCTTTGAGGACTCCAGCCATATCACCCTCTCGGTGCGCAACGACTTCATCTGCAAGATCGTGACGGACCGTTATCTCGGCCTGCTCAAAGAGGCCTTCAAAACAGTGCTGGGCTTTGACGTGGACATCACCCTCGTCGTCCCCAGCACACCGCCCCACGAAGTGGTGCTGGCCCAGCAGTACGAGGCGAACCCCGCCTCCCCGCAGGGCAACTATGAATTCACCTTCGAGAACTTCATCAAAGGCCCCTCCAACCAGTTTGCGTTTGCTGCGGCGCAGGCTGTTGCGGCCAACCCCTCCGGTGCTTACAACCCGTTGTTCATCTACGGCGGCTCGGGCCTCGGCAAGACCCATCTGCTGACGGCCATCCAGACCGAGATCAAGCGCACCCACCCCGACTTCGTCATCATGTATGTCACCTGTGAGCAGTTCACCAACGAGCTGATCGCGGCCATCCGCGCCGGCAGCACTGAGGACTTCCGGATGAAGTACCGCGTGGCCGACCTGCTGCTGGTGGACGACATCCAGTTCATCGCGGGCAAGGAGTCCACCCAGGAAGAATTCTTCCATACCTTCAACTCCCTCCACGATGCCCACAAGCAGATCGTCATCGCATCCGACCGCCCGGCCAAGGAGATCAAGAGCCTGGAAGAGCGTCTGCGCACCCGCTTCGAGTGGGGCCTGACCGCCGACGTCCAGCCGCCGGATTTCGAGACCCGCGTGGCCATCGTCAAGCGCAAGGCGGAGCTTCTCCACCTCGATCTGCCCGAGGATGTGGCCGAGTTCATCGCCAACCATCTGAAAAATAACATCCGCCAGCTGGAAGGCGCGGTCAAAAAGCTCAACGCCTACTATATGCTCGAGGGCATCCAGCCGGTCATCAGCGTGGCACAGAATGCCATCAAGGACATCCTCAACGAGACCCAGCCCGTGCCTGTCACCATCGAGAAGATCGTGGGCGAGGTATCCCGCACCTTCAACGTCTCCCCTGCCGACATCCGCGGCACCAAGCGGAACGCCAATGTGGCCTCCGCCCGCCGTGTGGCCATCTACATCCTGCGCGAGGTCACCGGCATGAGCATGGAGGAGATCGGCCGGGAGTTCTCGGGCCGTGACCATTCCACCATCGTCTACTCCCTCAAGACCATGGAGCGGGACATGAAGAATGACCAGCACCTGCGGGAGACGGTGAGCGACATCATCAAGAATGTGAAGGCTTAACGCACCAGAACCGTGTAAAAGTCATACTCATTCAGGGGTCAAACCCCAAAATATGGGGAGAAAGAGGAACAAAAAGGGGAAAATAGACCTAGATATTGTGGTGAAAGGCCGAAACTTTCCACTCTTTCCACATGGTTTTCAACATTCAACTTCCGTTTTTCACAGCGGATGTGGAAAGAACCACCGCTCTCCCCGATTCAACATTCCATTCACAGTTCCTCAACATCTTCGTGGAAAACCAAATCCCCGCATCCCGGCAAGGGTTTGCAGAGTTTTCCACATCTTCCCCACCCCCTACTACGATTACTACAACAAGTTCAATAAAGAAAACAGGTTTTTGCATCGGATCTCATGAGGAACGACAGCAAAACAGACGCAAAAAAGGAGAGAAGAAGATTTGAACATCATCTGCGACAAAACTCTTCTGAGTGCAGCCATTGACGGCGTATCCAAAGCAGTCACTCTGCGCTCTACCATCCCGGTACTGGAGGGCATTTTACTGAAGGCAGAAGGCTTCCAGCTGACCCTTACCGGCTACGACCTCGAAATGGGCATCGTGACTACCATCGAAGCCAATGTCAAAGAACCCGGTGAGATCGTACTGAATGCCAAGCTGCTCAGCAGCATGATCAGCCGAATGCCGGCAGGCCAGATCACGATCCAGTCTGCCGATAATGGCAAAACCACCATCCAGAGCGGCGTGGCGCAGTTCGAGATCCAGTCCATGTCGGCCACCGATTTCCCCGAGCTGCCCAACACCGGCGCCGAGGAGACCCTGACCATCAAGACCGGCGTGCTCCGCGATATGATCGACCGCACCCTCTACGCTGTCAGCCAGGATGAAAAAAAACCTGCGCATACCGGTGAACTTTTTGAGATAGAGCCGGATAAAATGACCATCGTTGCCCTGGACGGCTACCGTCTGGCCATCGTGGAGCGGCCCGTCACTGCCGTCAAGGACATCCGCATCATCGTCCCCAGCAAGACCATGACCGAAGTGTCTCATCTGCTGCCCAACGACGACGAAGAGCCGGTCCACATCTGTGCCAACCGCCGCTACGTCGTGTTCATGACCGCTGGCTACACCATCATGAGCCGCCTCATTGAGGGCGAGTTCCTCAACTATCACAATGTCATTCCGGCAGGCAGCCGCACCCGGGTGACCATCGACACCAAGGAGTTCATCGAGACCATCGAGCGTGCTTCTCTGATTATTACAGAGCGTTTAAAAAATCCCCTCCGCATCACTTTTACAGAGGGTAAAGTCGTCGTCCGCTGCCAGACCAATCTGGGCCGCGTCGTCGATGAGTTCAACGCCGAGTGCGAGGGCGACGAGGTGGAGATCGGCTTCAACAACCGCTACCTGTTGGACGCGCTGCGCAATGCCCGCACCGAGAAAGTGCGGATGGAGATCAGCGGCCCGCTGAGCCCGGTGAAAGTGCTGCCGGTGGAGGGCAATGACTTCCTGTATCTGGTCCTGCCCGTCCGCTTCAAAAACGACTGAGAGGCGTAATAAAATGCAAAAGATCCTCATCCATACCGAATTTATCAAGCTGGACGCCCTGCTGAAATATGCGGGCCTGTGCGAGACCGGCGGCGAAGCCAAGGAACTCGTTCAGGGCAGGGCCGTGAAGGTCAACGGCGAAGTCTGCACCATGCGCGGCAAGAAGTGCCGCCCGGGCGATACCGTGGAGCTGGACGGACAGACCATCGAGATCGGGATGGGCGGCTGATGCGGCTGCTCTCTCTCGAAGTCGAAAATTACCGGAACATCGCCTCGGCCAGCCTGACGCCGGGCCGGGAGCTGACTGTCATCTGCGGCAACAATGGCCAGGGCAAGACGAACCTCCTGGAAGCCATCTGGCTGCTTACCGGCGGCAAGAGCTTCCGGGGCGGCAAGGACGCAGAGCTGGTGCGCCGGGGCGAACCCTTCGCCGTACTCAAAGCGTCCACTCTCCGCGCACAGCAGGAAGAGCAGGAAAAGGAAGAGCCGAACCGCGTCCGCCTGACGGTGGGTGCGCCGGACTCTCCCCGCCCGGGCCGGACAGTCTCGGTGAACGGGGGCGCAGTCAAGCGGGCGGCCAGCCTTGCGGGCAGCTTTCCGGCGGTGGTTTTCGACCCCGGACATCTGAGTCTCGTGAAGGGCGCGCCGGAAGGGCGGCGGAAATTTCTGGACGCTGCCCTCTGCCAGCTCTACCCCGGCTACCTGACCCTCTACCGCCGCTATGTCCGGGCTTTGCAGCAGAAAAACGCGCTGCTTCGGCGCTCTTCCAATGGCATTGAGCGGCCTTATGCCGAAAAGCGGGCCTTATTAGAAGTGCTGAATGTGGAGCTTGCCCAGCAGGGCGAGGCCATCCAGCAGCGGCGCAGAGCCTATCTCGCCGCTCTCTCCCCGCTGGCCTGTGCCAACTATGAGGAGCTTTCCCGCGGGGCGGAAACACTGAGTCTGCGGTATGCGGCTCAGTTCGAGCCGGGCGGTCTGGCCCAGCTTCTGCGGCAGAAAATGCCCGAAGAGCTGCGGGCCGGGCAGAGCCTCTGCGGCCCTCACCGGGAAGATTTAGACCTTCTTCTGGATGGTCAGCCTGCAAAAGTGTATGCGAGTCAGGGACAGCAGCGGAGCGTCGTGCTCAGCCTTAAAATGGCCGAAGCCGCCGCAGCTGCCTCCATCACGGGCGAACACCCGGTGATGCTGCTGGACGACGTGCTCAGCGAGCTGGATGATGGCCGCAAGCAGTATCTGCTCACCCGGATGCGGGAAAAGCAGACCTTCGTGACCAGCTGCGACGACACCGCTTTCCTCAAAACGGACGGCGAGGTCTACCGGATGAACGGCGGCGTGCTGACGAAAGTGTGATGCAATGTATGTACACCTTGGCCGCGATTATGTCCTGAACGACCGGGACATCATCGGCATCTTCAATCTGGAAACGACGACCATCTCACCCCGGGGGCGGGAGTTTCTGAACTACGCCCAGAAAAACGGGGCGGTGGTGAGCCTGTCCGATGAGCTGCCCCAGAGCTATGTGCTGGCAGATTCCCCGGTGGATACGATCTATCTCTCGGAGCTGTCGTCGGCTGCGCTCAAACGGCGCACGGAGATGAAACTGGAATAAGCCAACCAGCGATTGATCGCTTTTACAAATAGTAACGAAAAAACGAAACAAAACAAAAGGGAGAAAGGAAATGGCAGAGGAAATCATTACCAGTACCAACGCAGAAACTGCGACGGACCATGAATACAACGCCAGCGAGATCCAGGTCCTGAAAGGTCTGGAGGCAGTGCGCAAGCGCCCCGGTATGTATATCGGCTCCACCGGCGAGCGCGGCCTGCACCATCTGGTGTACGAGATCGTGGACAACGCCATCGACGAGGCTCTGGCCGGTTACTGCGACCACATCGAGGTCAAGATCCTGAAGGGCGACATCATTCAGGTCACGGACAATGGCCGCGGCATCCCCGTGGACATCCAGGCTGATACCGGTCTGCCTGCTGTCACCGTCGTCTATACCATCCTCCACGCCGGCGGCAAGTTCGGCGGCGAGAACTCCGGCTATAAGGTGGCCGGCGGCCTGCACGGCGTCGGCGCGTCCGTCGTCAACGCCTGCTCGGAGTGGCTGACCGTCAACGTCCGCCGCGACGGCCGCGAGTACGAGCAGACCTTCCGCCGCGGCGACCCGGACGGCCCGCTGAAGTGCATCGGCACCGTGGACCCCAGTGTCACCGGCACCCGAGTCACCTTCAAGCCCGACCCGGAGATGTTCAAGGACACCACCGTCTACAACTTCGAAACGCTGGAAAAGCGCCTGCGGGAAGAGAGCTTCCTGAACGCCGGTGTCAAGATCACCTTGACCGACGAGCGCGAGCTCTACACCCCCGTCCTCGAGGACGGCAAGGAGGGCGAGCCCACCTACCGCACCGAGGTCATGTGCTACGAGGGCGGCATCAAGAGCTTCGTCACCTATCTGGGCGAGAAGCGCGACCTCGAGGTGCTCCACCCCAACGTCATCTATCTCAAGGGTCAGACCGACCGGGGCATGGCAGAAATCGCCTTGCAGTATAATTCCAGCTACAATGAGCTGCTGCTGAGCTTCGCCAACAACGTCAACACCCCCGACGGCGGCACCCACGAAGAGGGCTTCCGCAGCAGCCTCACCCGCGTCTTCAATGACTATGGCCGCAGCCACGGCCTGCTGAAGGACAAGGATGAGAACCTTTCCGGCGCTGACGTCCGTGAGGGCCTCATCTGCGTTATCTCCGTCAAGCTGCAGGAGGCCGAGTTCGAGGGCCAGACCAAGGCAAAGCTGGGAAATACGGAAATTCGGACCCTCGTCTCCAACATGGTCTACTCCAAGCTGATGGAGTTCTTCGAGGAGAACCCCGGCGTGGCCAAGGCTATCTTCGAAAAGGCCACCCAGGCCGCCCGCGCCCGCGCTGCCGCCAAGAAGGCCCGTGAGCTGGTGCGCCGCAAGAGCGCCCTCGAGACCAGCCGGATGCCCGGCAAGCTGGCAGACTGCCGCGAAAAAGACCCCACCCGCACAGAGATCTTCATCGTCGAGGGTGATTCTGCAGGCGGCTCGGCCAAGATGGGCCGTGACTCGGCCATTCAGGCCATCCTCCCCCTGTGGGGCAAGATGCTCAACGTCGAAAAGGCCCGCGCCGACCGTATCTACGGCAACGACAAGCTGATGCCTGTCGTGCTGGCACTGGGCTGCGGCATCGGCGACGAGTTCGATATTTCCAAGCTGCGGTATGACAAAGTGTTCATCATGGCCGATGCCGATGTCGATGGTTCTCACATCTGCACCCTGATGCTCACCTTCTTCTTCCGCTATATGCGCCCCCTCATCGAGCAGGGCCATGTCTATGTGGCACAGCCCCCGCTGTTCAAGGTGCAGAAGGGCAGCACCATCAAATACGCTTACAACGACGCCGAAATGGCCCTGCTCTCGCAGGAGATGCCCGGCGCGAAGATAAACCGCTATAAGGGCCTTGGCGAGATGAACCCGGAGCAGCTCTGGGAGACCACCATGAACCCCGAGAACCGCGTCATCGTCCGCATCACCATCGAGGATGCCGAGAAGGCCGATGAGGCGTTCACCATCCTGATGGGCGATCAGGTGGAGCCCCGCCGCCGCTTTATCGAGACCAACGCCCAGTACGCAAAGCTCGACGTGTAATTGGAGGAAACAATGGAAGAAGATTATGTGATGATACCGGGCAGCGGTACCAAGATGATCATCCGGGACGTCAAGAAGGAGATCGAGACGGCGTTTCTGGATTACTCCATGTCGGTCATCGTGGCCCGCGCCCTGCCGGATGTGCGTGACGGCCTGAAGCCCGTCCACCGCCGCATCCTCTACACCATGCACGAACGCGGCAACGACCCCAGCCATCCCTACCGCAAGTCGGCGGATACCGTCGGTGCGGTGCTGGGCTCTTACCACCCCCACGGCGACGCCTCCGTTTACGACGCCATGGTTCGTCTGGCACAGGATTTCTCCCTGCGCTACCCGCTGGTGGATGGTCAGGGTAACTTCGGCTCGGTCGATGGCGACCCTCCGGCTGCTTACCGTTACACCGAGGCCCGCATGAGCCGCATGGCGGTCGAGATGCTGACCGACATCGACAAAGACACCATCAACTGGGACCCCAACTTCGACGAGACGAAGAAAGAGCCCAGCGTCCTGCCCTGCCGCTTCCCCAACCTGCTGGTCAACGGCAGTCAGGGCATCGCCGTCGGTATGGCCACCAACATCCCGCCCCACAACCTCAGTGAGGTCATCGACGGCTGCGTGGCCTATATCGAGAACCCCGACATCGACCTGCCCGGCCTGATGGAGCACATCAAGGGACCGGACTTCCCCACTGCCGGCATCATCATGGGCCGAAGCGGCATCCGCGCCGCCTACGCCACCGGCCGCGGCAAAATTACTCTGCGGGGCCGTGCTACCATCGAAGAGACCAAGAATGGCCGTACCCAGATCATCATTACGGAAATTCCGTATATGGTCAACAAGGCCCGTCTTATCGAGAACATGGCCGACCTCGTGAAGGAAAAGCGCATCGAGGGCATCACCGGCCTGAACGATGAGACCAACCGCAAGGGTATGCGCATCGTGGTGGACATCCGCAAGGACGCCAACGCACAGGTCATCCTGAACCAGCTGTACCAGTACACCCAGCTGCAGGATACCGTGGGCGTCATCATGCTGGCCATCGACCACAAGGTGCCGAAGGTCATGACCCTGAAACAGATGATACAGAAGTACGTCGAGTTCCAGGATGAAGTCGTCCGCCGCCGCACGCAGTATGATTTGAAGAAGGCCAAGGAGCGCGCCCACATCCTCGAGGGTCTGAAAAAGGCCACCGACATCGTGGATGAGCTCATCGCTACCATCCGCGCCTGCAAGGGCGGCATGGCCGAGGCAAAGGCCGCTATCATGGAGCAGTTCGGCTTCGACGACCCGCAGGCCGATGCTATCGTGAAATTGCAGCTGGGCCGTCTGGCTGGTCTCGAGATCCTCAAGATCGAGGAAGAGCTGTCCGGCTTACAGGCAAAAATCAAGGATTGGGAGGACATCCTCGCCAACGACGCCCGTGTTCTGGAAATCGTCAAGAACGAGCTGCTGGACATGAAGAAGCGCTTCGGCGACGAGCGCCGCACCGAGATCCAGTCCGTCACCGGCGAAGTGGACATCGAAGACCTCATCGCCGAGGAGCAGTGCGTCTACACCCTCACCGAGGCCGGCTATATCAAGCGCCAGCTCAAGGCCACCTATCAGGCCCAGAAGCGCGGCGGCCGCGGCATTTCTGGCATGACCCGGAAGGAAGAGGACATCGTGCAGGAGATGTTCGTGGGCTCTACCCATGATTATGTCCTGTTCGTTACCGACAAGGGCCGTCTCTTCCGTATCAAGGGCTACACCATCGCCGAGGGCAGCCGCACCAGCAAGGGCAGCAACATCGTCAACCTGCTGCAGCTGGCCGAGGGCGAAAAGGTCACCAACATGCTCTGCTACCCCAAGGACGAGGACAACAAGGGCGGTTTCGTCACCATGGTCACCAAGCAGGGCCTCATCAAGCGCACCCCGCTGGAGCAGTACGCCAACATCCGCAAGACGGGCCTCATTGGCATTGCGCTCAACGAGGGCGACGCGCTGGCATGGACCCGCCTGACCACCGGCAATGATATGCTCATCGTGGCTACCCGCAACGGTCAGGCCATCCGCTTCAACGAGGCCGATGCCCGCCCGATGGGCCGCAGCGGCCACGGCGTCCGCGCCATCAAGCTGGCCGAGGGCGACGAGGTCGTCGGCGTCTGCATCTGCCGCGAGGGCGGCACGGTGCTCACCGTCACCGAAAACGGCAAGGGCCGGCGCTCTGACATCGACACCTACCGCATCACCGCCCGCGGCGGCAAGGGCATCCGCAACTACGATGCCTCCAAGGACAAGGTGGCAGCCGTCAAGATCGTGGACGACATCGACGATGTGCTGCTGAGCAGTCAGGAGGGCATCATCATCCGCCTGCACGCCAACGAGATCCCCGTCCAGAGCCGCTACGGCTCCGGTGTCCGGGTCATGCGTCTGGGCGAGAACGATAAGGTGATGGTGCTGGCCCGCACCGACCACGACGACGAGGCACAGACCGAGAGCATCGAGGCCGATACCGAGGACGAGCCCACTGCCGAGCAGCTGGCGGAGATGGAAGCAGCCGATGAGGCATCGGCCGCCGAAGCTCCCGAGGCTGACACCGGCGACGAGGAATAAACCTTATTTCCACACATAAACTGACCCTGCGGGGGAGTACACGCTTTCTGCGGTGCTCTCCCGCAGGTTTTTGCAAAAAATCACGGTTATACTGGACAAATCCGCTGTTTGTGTGGTACTATGGCCAGACAACAAGAAAGATCCTCATGGGGGAGTAGCAGGCGCTGTTTTGCAGGCAGCGCAGCAAGTCAACACAATGACGGCCCGGGCGGCTGTCTGGCTTGCTTTCATTTGCGAGACTCATGTGCTTTGGTGCGAGTACCACGCCCATTCCACATGGAGTCAGTTTGTAAAAATCCGACCCGGAATTGGCGAAATGCGCGCCGATCCCGGGTCTTTTATCTGCCCACCAATTCCGGTCAAATCAGGAGGCATCGTTATGGAATGGAGTTTTTTGTTTTTCTTCAACAGCGCCCTGCTGGGCGTGGGCCTTGCCATGGATGCGTTTTCCGTCTCGATGGCAAACGGCCTGCATGACCCGCAGATGTCCCGCCGCAGGGCCGTCCAAATCGCAGGCACCTTCGCCATCTTTCAGGCTGTCATGCCCATGACGGGCTGGGTCTGCGTCCACACCATCGTGGAGCTGTTCTCTTCGTTTGAAAAGTTCATCCCGTGGATCGCCCTCATCCTGCTGGGCTACATCGGCGGTAAAATGCTCATCGAGGGCATCAAGGGCGAAGAGGCCGAGGAAGCCGCTGAGCTGAGCGCGGGCGCACTCTTCATGCAGGGCGTCGCCACCAGCATTGACGCGCTGTCGGTGGGCTTCACCATCTCGGAGTACGGCTGGTTCATGGCACTGGTCTGCTCCCTCATCGTGGCGATCGTCACCTTCTTTATCTGTGAAGCCGGCCTTGCCATCGGCAAAAAGTTCGGCACCAAGCTCTCCGGCAAAGCCTCCGTCCTCGGCGGCGTCATCCTCATCGGCATCGGTCTGGAAATCTTCATCTCCGGCATGATGGGCTGAGAAAAAATATAGAAAAGCGGCACATTCTCCTTTGCGGTGGATGTGCCGCTTCTTTGTTGAACAGGGCTCTTGTATGCCGGGATAAACTGAAACGATGTTTGTTGTCAAATTGATGCAATTTCAGGGACGATTTTATTAAATACCACAAATTTATCAAAACTACTTGACAAATATGTACGGGGGGGGGGTAAATTTAGAGAAACAGAGGGGCCGAACGAGGATTTCCGCTGTCGATTTTGAAAATGTGGGAGGAAATTTACCATGAGATTAGCAAAAAAGGTAATGGCAGTCGCACTGGCTGCGGCTATGACGGTTTCGATGCTCACCGCCTGCGGCGGTGGTGGCGGCGGCGGAAACGGCGGCTCCAGCAGCGATTCTTCCAGCTCGAGCAGCAGCTCTTCCAGCAGCTCCAGCTCTAGCTCCAGCAGCTCTTCGAGCTCTTCTTCCAGCTCTTCGAGCAGCAGCTCCAGCTCTTCCGGCACGACGACTGATAAAAACATTGCAGAGCAGCTTGGCATGACTAATGTCAAGGTCGTTCCTTTCACGAGCAGCTATCTGAAGAACATGAACTCTGAGAAGTATACTCTTGAGATGAACGTGAAGATGCTGGCGGGCAGCGTGACGGTCAGCATGAAGACTGTCCAGTCTACTGACGGAAACAAGAGTTACAATAGAACGCTTGTTCCGGGATATGAGGATGAGATTAACCTGCGCGATGAGGCTCAGAAAAAGAGCTGGGATATCGATGGCATTAAGGGTACTTATACTGTCACTGACTGGAGCAAGTATCCGACGAATCCTGATGATGACGACGACAACACGGTCATCGAAGACTTCACTAAGTACAAGATCATGCAGGGCTACTACAAGATCGGCTCTACCGAGTATCCGGCAGACTGCATTGCTTTTACGGAAACTGAGAATGGTGTGCCTGTGACGGTCGCAATGATTTATTGCTTCAACGGCAGCAAGCCGAAGTATATGATCGTGAAGGGCGTTTCCGAAGTGCAGGGTGAGACTGCTGTCCAGACTGTCATGGAAGGCCAGATCACCAGATACGACACTTACGCAGACGCAAACTACATGAACTTCGAGAAGATCCTGAGCCAGTACGAACTGGTGGAAGATGACGACTAACAGTCGGATGAAATCTCCAATAAACTGATATGAGAAAGCGCCTCTGCACATCGTGCAGAGGCGCTTTTTTGTTCCCCATGGAACATCATTCAAAATAATCGGCGTACTCCTCGGTGAGCTTGGAGCCCAGACGGCGGATGCCGCCGTAAAGGTGGCGTTCCACCAGCGGCTCAAAGGCCGCGAGGTCACACCGCTCGATGGCGTCGATGAGGTTGTGATGGTCGGCCACCACCTCGGCGAGCCCGCCGGTGGTCAGAGTGTCCAGCATCCGGAACCGGCTGTAGTCGGCGTGGGCGTTCTGCAGCGTCCGCCAGAGATACATCTTGCCCATGGCAGAGAACCACGTCTCGTGGAGCCGGGTGTCAGCCTCGTAGAGACGGTTGAAGTCCAGCGTTTCGGCCTTGGCCAGCTCGTCGTAGGCGGCGGCACGCTGGCGGATGAGGGCGCGGTGCTCCGGTGTGCAGTGGGGCGCAAAGTCCCGCAGGACCCGGGCCTCTACTGCGATGCGCTCATAAATCAGCTCGTCCACGATGTCCCGGTTCAGCCGGGTGACAGTAGTGCCTTTGTAAGGCACGATCTTCACCAGCCCGTTCTCCTGTAACCGCTGCAGGACCACCCGGATGAGAGAGCGGGGCGCGCCGAAGCGGGTGCAGAGCGGGTTTTCGCTCAGCGAACAGCCGGGCCGGAGGGTCAAATCGATGATCTCCCGCTCGAGGACGGCGTATATTTCAGAATCTGTTTTATACTGTTGTTCCATTGTCGTTTTCCTGTCTGATGCCCCAAGCGGGCCATGTCCCGGGCACCGGGAGGCGGAAGTCCATTACCTTTCCGGTGTCGGGATGGATGAAGCGGAGCCGTGCGCTCTGAAGCGCAATGTCTCCCTTGATGCGGCTGCCGTATTTGCCGTCGCCCCAGAGCGGGTGGCGGCGGGACGCGAACTGCACCCGTATCTGGTGGGTGCGCCCGGTGTGGAGGGTGATGTCCGCAAGGCTGGTGCTGCCGTCCGGGGCGGAGGCAGAAATGCGATATTCCAGCACAGCCTCCTTCACGCCCTTGCGCGGACGGCTCACCGGAAAAACACGGCCTTTCCGACTGTCCTTGAATAAGTAGTCCCGCAGGACGCCTTCGGCGGGCAGCTTTTCGTCCGGCCCGCCTGCGATGAGGGCGCGGTATTGTTTCACGAAAGGCGGCGCCTCCGGTGTGCCGGCGTCAGGCTCGGCCCGGCCATCCTGTTCGGCATAAACCTGCTGGCTCTGCGTCACCTGACGGCTGAGGGCGGCGGCTGCCTGCGGGGTCTTCGCGTAGACCATCAGACCTGACACGCCGGTGTCCAGCCGGTGGATGACGCCCACATAGGCGTCGGGCCTGCCCCAGAGTTTCCGCAGGGCGGCGGGTACGCCGTCCTCGCTGGAAAGTCCGGCGGGCTTGTCCAGAACCACGAGGGCTGTATCTTCGTAGAGTATCACAGCCTGCCCTCGTCCACCAGCGCCTTGAGCTTGAGCACGCCCGCGATGGTCTTGCCGTCCTTGATCTCGCCGCTCATGACCATCTCGTAGGCTTTTGCCAGCGGGATGCGGTCGGGCGTCAGGAACTCGTCGTCGTCCAGATGCATCTGGGTGGTGTGCAGGCCGGTGGCCACCCACATATAGATGATCTCGGTGTCATAGCCCACCGTGGGGTAGAACTCGCCCAGCGGGGTGTAGTGGTCGGCGGTCAGGCCGCACTCTTCGCCCAGCTCCCGCTTGGCGGCTTTGAAGGGGTCTTCGCCCTTTTCCAGCTTGCCGGCGGGCAGCTCCCACAGCTCCTGCTGCATGGAGTAGCGGAACTGGCGCACCATGCAGAGGGTGCCGTCCTCAAAATACGGTACGATGCAGGCCCCGCCGTGGTGGTGGACCACCTCCCGGATAGAAGTCTCACCGTTTTCCAGCAGAGCCACGTCTTTGGTCAGCGTGACCACCCGGCCTTCAAAGAGCACTTCGCTCGAGAGCGTCTTTTCAAAATGTGCAGCATCCATCGTTTTGTGCCTGTCCTTCCCTGCGCTGTGCAGCGCATGATGCTATAGATAAAGTTTACGGCAGAATCTGTACAAATGTCAATTATAAATTTAGAATTTTGTAAGAAAAAGCCTCATGGATACTGGATTTTGGAGCATAACACCGTCATGGATGCAGCAAAGAACACATCTGTTAAAAAGCGCTAAAAAATTTCTTGAATTTTTGTTGTGTTTTTACAGTCGGTTTGCGTTGCCTTTACCGGCGGAATTTGCTATTATATTAGATGAGCAATAGTGCCTTCATGGGGTTCTCCGGCCCCGGGCAGGGCTATTGCCCTTGACGAGCGTGTGCTTTTGTGGAGTTCTCCGGCTCCGGCGAAGTGCGGCGCTTATCAGTTGAGCAATACGTTTTTCAAAGGAGTTCTCCGGCTCCGGTAAAAAGACGTTTGCCCCGCGCAGAAGGTACCAAATTCTGAATGGAGGAAGAAAAATGCCTAGAGCAAAGCAAACCATGGATGGCAATACCGCTGCCGCTCATGTAGCATATGCCTACACGGACGTGGCTGCCATCTACCCCATTACCCCCTCTTCTCCGATGGCTGACTCTGTGGACCAGTGGTCCGCTCAGGGCCAGAAGAACATCTTCGGCAACCAGGTCAAGGTCGTCGAGATGGAGTCTGAGGCAGGCGCTGCAGGCGCTGTGCACGGCTCTCTGGGTGCAGGTGCTGTTACCACCACCTTCACCGCTTCTCAGGGCCTGCTGCTGATGATCCCCAACATGTACAAGATCGCTGCTGAGCAGCTGCCCTGCGTGTTCGATGTTTCTGCACGTACCGTTGCTACCCAGTCCCTGAACATCTTCGGTGATCACAGCGACGTTATGGCATGCCGCCAGACCGGCTTCGCAATGCTGGTCGAGAGCAGCGTGCAGGAAGTCATGGACCTGTCCCCTGTTGCCCATCTGGCAGCTATCGAGGGCAAGGTTCCTTTCCTGAACTTCTTCGACGGCTTCCGTACTTCTCACGAGTACCAGAAGATCGAGAAGTGGGACTACGCCGACCTGAAGGAAATGTGCAACATGAAGGCTGTCGAGGAGTTCCGTGCAAAGGCTCTGAACCCCGAGCACCCCAAGATGCGCGGTTCCCACGAGAACGGCGACGTGTTCTTCCAGCATCGTGAGGCCTGCAACTCTGTCTACGACGCACTGCCCGCAGTCGTCGAGAAGTACATGGCCAAGATCAACGAGAAGCTGGGCACCAACTACGACCTGTTCAACTACTACGGCGCACCCGATGCCGATCGCGTCATGATCGCTATGGGCTCTGTCTGCGACGTTGCTGACGAGGTCATCGATTACCTGAACGCTAAGGGCGAGAAGGTCGGTATCATCAAGGTCCGCCTGTACCGTCCCTGGGTGTCCTCCGCTCTGCTGAAGGTCCTGCCTGCTACCGCTAAGAAGGTCGCAGTTCTGGACCGCACCAAGGAGCCCGGCTCTCTGGGCGAGCCCCTGTACCTGGATGTCGCAGCTACCCTGCGTGAGGCTGGCAAGAATGATGTCATCCTGACCGGCGGCCGTTACGGTCTGGGCAGCAAGGACACTCCCCCGTCCTCCATCTTCGCTCTGTTCAAGGAGCTGGAGAAGGATCAGCCGAAGGAGCGCTTCACCCTCGGCATCACCGATGATGTCACCGGCCTGTCTCTGCCTGAGGTCAAGCCCGCTCCCATCACCGCAGCAGCTGGCACCAAGGAGTGCAAGTTCTGGGGTCTGGGCGGCGACGGTACCGTCGGTGCTAACAAGAACTCCGTCAAGATCATCGGCGACCACACTGATAAGTATGTTCAGGCATACTTCCAGTATGACTCCAAGAAGACCGGCGGCGTGACCATCAGCCACCTGCGTTTCGGCGACAAGCCCATCCGCAGCCCCTACTACATCAACCAGGCTGACTTCGTGGCCTGCCACAACCCCGCTTACATCCACATGGGCATGAAGATGGTCCAGGATGTCAAGCCCGGCGGCGTGTTCATGATCAACTGCCAGTGGAACGATGAGGAGCTGGGCCATCACCTGAACGCTGAGGCCAAGAAGTACATCGCTGACAACAACATCCAGCTGTACACCATCAACGCTATCGATAAGGCTATCGAGATCGGTATGGGCAAGCGCACCAATACCATCCTGCAGTCCGCTTTCTTCAAGCTGGCTGACGTTATGCCCATCGAGGACGCCGTCAACTTCATGAAGCAGGCAGCTCAGAAGAGCTACGGCAAGAAGGGCCAGGACGTCGTTGAGATGAACTGGAAGGCCATCGATGCCGGTGTTGACGCCATCCACAAGGTGGACGTCCCCGCTTCCTGGTCCAACCCCGAGGCCGATCCCGCTCCGAAGGAGCTGGCTGGCCGTCCCGAGCTGGTCAAGCAGATCCGCGACGTCATGGAGCCCATCGCTCGTATGGACGGCGACAGCCTGCCTGTCTCTGCTTTCGTTGCTAACGCAAACGGCGAGTGGGAGCAGGGTGCTTCCGCTTACGAGAAGCGCGGCACCGCTGTGAACGTCCCCGAGTGGGATGCTTCCAAGTGTGTTGGCTGCAACCAGTGCGCATTCGTGTGCTCTCACGCAACCATCCGTCCCTTCCAGCTGACCGCTGACGAGCTGGCAGCAGCTCCCGCACAGACCAAGAGCCGCGACAACAAGCCCGCTAACGAGTACAAGTTCGTTATGGCTGTGTCTCCTCTGGACTGCATGGGCTGCGGCGAGTGTGTCACCGTCTGCCCCACCAAGGCTATCCAGATGGTTCCTCAGGAGTCTCAGGCCGATCAGCAGGCAGTCTTCGACTACTGCGTCGCCAACATCTCCAAGAAGCCCTCTAAGTTCGCAGACGACACCGTCATCGGCTCTCAGTTCAACCAGCCGCTGCTGGAGTTCTCTGGCTCCTGCGCAGGCTGTGCTGAGACCTCTTACGCACGTCTGATCACCCAGCTGTTCGGCGAGAAGATGTACATCTCCAACGCCACCGGCTGCTCCTCTATCTGGGGCGGTACTGCTTCCATCTCTCCGTACACTGTCAACAAGGACAGCGGCCACGGTCCTGCATGGTGCAACTCCCTGTTCGAGGATAACGCAGAGCACGGCCTGGGCCTGTATCTGGGCCAGAAGACCGTCCGTGAGAACCTGATCAAGCGCATCGCTGAGGTCGCTGGTTCTGACAAGGCTTCTGCTGAGCTGAAGGCTGCCTTTGACGAGTTCATGGCAACCAAGAACAACACCAAGGCTAACGATGCCCCCGCTAAGGCTCTGATCGCTGAGCTGGAGAAGGCTGCTGCCGCTGGCTGCACCGAGTCCGCTGAGATCCTGAAGAGCAAGGAGTTCATCGCCAAGAAGTCCGTCTGGATCTTCGGTGGTGACGGCTGGGCATACGACATCGGCTTCGGCGGTCTGGACCACGTCCTGGCTTCCGGCGAGGATGTCAACGTCATGGTCTTCGATACTGAGATGTACTCCAACACCGGCGGACAGGCATCCAAGGCCTCCAACATCGGCGAGGTCTGCCAGTTCGCTGCTGCTGGTAAGGAGATCAGCAAGAAGAGCCTGTCTGAGATCGCTATGACCTACGGTTACATCTATGTTGCTCAGATCGCTCTGGGCGCTAACATGAACCAGGCTGTCAAGGCTATCGCAGAGGCTGAGGCATATCCCGGCCCCTCCCTCATCATCGGCTACGCTCCCTGCGAGCTGCACGGTGTTAAGGGCGGCATGACCAACTGCCAGAACGAGATGAAGAAGGCAGTTGAGGCTGGTTACTGGAACCTGTTCACCTTCAATCCGGCCAACAAGGCTCAGGGCAAGAACCCCTTCACCCTGACCTCCAAGGCTGTGGATGCCGAGAAGTATCAGGCCCTGCTGGCAAACGAGACTCGTTACAGCCGCCTGACTCGTGCATTCCCGGAGCGTGCAAAGCAGCTGTTTGCTCGCAACGAGCAGGTCGCAAACGACCGTTACGAGCATCTGACCCGCCTGGTCGAGCTGTACAAGTAAACCAAAGTTCTTTTGACTCTGGCTGGAATTTTGCCGCAGCGGCACCTTAGTCCCGAAAGGGCGGCTGCTCCGTGCTGGCGATTACTGCGCAACGCAGCAGTACGAAACTGTGGCCCCGGCCAGAGAAGAAATAACAGGCTTATTTCTACGCAGAGACTGGAGCTTTGTACTCCAAACTGATTTCAACTCTCTGCCCGCGTCCGAACGCGTCGGGGCGGGCAGAGCATGAAATACCAAAGCGCCCGCGAGGGTCCTTGAAAGCATACTTCGCGTGTGTCAGGAGCATAAGGTCTGTTCGCAGATACCTTGCCCCGCCTGCTGCATAAGACCTGCTTGCAGGTATCTTGCCGCAGTCAAAAACGGATCCCGTTTTTAGCGCCCCGCTCACTGGAAATAGTGTCCGGGGCGTATTTTTGTGTCTTTTACACTTTCTTCATAGGTTTTTCATGAAATCCGGTGCGGAATCTGCTATACTACAGCCATGAGGATTCGGGGCCGCAACCGATTCCTTGTACATGATTCCTCCTCACACCAAAGCAATATCCAGACACAGCGCCCTTTCCGGTGAAGCCGCAAGCACCGGGGAGGGCGCTGTGCGTTTTTTCTGCGTCAATATTCCGGAAATGGACGCCTTACAGGGTTGACCGGGCATTTGAGTGGAGATATAATAAACCTGTAGGCTAAGAAACTTAGTAAAACGAATTTGTGGAGGTGAACGCAGGACAATGGACCCGGATCATAGTCGAAGACGATGGAATGATGCGGCCGGAACGACCGCGAAAGGTGCTGCGTTCGCCTTTTTTGTACGCTGAACAGCGGAGTATCCGCTGTCCGGCTGCCGTACAAAAGAGGCGCAGCTTTGCGCGTGCAGATGGGCAGTGCGGCCCGGGGTCTGCGGCGCAGGAGCGGCGCTTTTTGCGTTGATGCGGCTGTGTCCTCCTGAGACAGAAAAGAGGAGGAACACAAATGGAAGAAGAAAAGAAGACCCCGGAGCGCGAAGAGGAACAGGCTCTTCCGGTGCAGGAACTGCCCACGGATATTCCCGCTGAGGTGCGCCAGAAGCTGGCCGAAGACCTGAACGAGCAGGCCACCGAAGACCTCAAGCAGGACGTCCGCGAGGCCGAAAAAGAGGAGGCCAACGACGAAGAAGTCAAGGCCAACCCCGAGATGCTGACCAAGAGCCGTCTGCTCAAGCTGCTCGTCAAAAAGCAGTACGTCAAGCTGCGCGAAGTGACCGAGGAAGAGCAGCCCGCCGACCTGGCCGAGCTGCTGGAAGAGCTGGACGAGAACAACCGCCTCGTGGTGTTCCGTCTGCTGAAAAAGGACGTTGCAACGGAAGCATTCGCCTATATGTCCGATGAGGCCCGCGACGACCTCGTGAATGCTTTCTCCGACGTCGAGCTGGTGAGCGCCATCGAAGATATGAGCCTTGACGACGCCGCCGACCTGCTGGAAGATATGCCCGCAGGCGTGGTCAAGCGGGTGCTGGAAAAGTCGTCCCGCCAGACCCGTGAGAGCCTGAACAAGCTGCTGAACTACCCCGAAAGCTCTGCCGGCAGCCTGATGACCCCCGAATACGTCCGTCTGCGGCAGGAGATGACCGTCAGTGACGCCTTCGCCGCTATCCGCAAGCAGGGTGAGAACGCCGAGACGGTCTACACCTGCTATGTGGTGGAGCGCAACCGCCTGCTGGGCGTCGTGTCGGCCCGCAGCCTGCTGCTGTCTGACCCCTCTACCCCCATCGTGGACATCATGGACGACAATGTCGTCACCGTGAAGGTCACGGATGACCAGGAGTATGTGGCCCGCGAGATGCAGCGCTACGACTTCACCGCGATGCCTGTTCTGGACAACGAGGGTATGTTCGTCGGTATCATCACCATCGACGACGCTATCGACGTCCTGACCGATGAGAGCACCGAGGATATGCAGAAGATGGCAGCTATTCTGCCCGACGACGATGCCACCACCTACTTCGGCACCAGCGTCTGGACCCACGCCAAGCAGCGTATCCCCTGGCTGCTCATCCTGATGCTCTCTGCTACCTTCACCGGTATGGTCACGACCCACTACGAAGAGGCTTTCGTCAGCCTGCCCCTGCTGGTCTCCTTCATGCCCATGCTGATGGATACCGCCGGCAACTGCGGCAACCAGATCAGCACCCTGATGGTCCGCGGCCTCGCTCTGGGTGAGGTGGAGCCCAGCGACTTCCTCAAAGTTCTGGGCAAGGAACTGAGGGTCTCCGCCATCGTCGGCGCGGTGCTGGGCCTCGTCAACGGTCTGCGCATCTACCTGATGTACACCTACCTCTACGCCGGCCAGTATGACAATGTCATCGGCTACGCAGTGGTCGTCAGCGTGTCGCTGTTCTTCAGCGTCATCCTCGCAAAGCTGGTGGGCGGTATGCTGCCGCTGGCCGCCAAGAAGCTGGGCGCCGACCCGGCCATCATGGCGACCCCCTTCATCACCACCATCGTGGACGCCTGCAGCTTGATCTTGTATTTCCAAATCGCACAGGCTGTCTTCCGCGGCATGATGTAAATACACAAAAACGCCCCTGCTCAGTAAGTGCTGAGCGGGGGCGTTCTGTTTCCCAGATACAACAAGGCCCCCGTCTGGCGCTTGCGGCGACGCCAGAGGGGGCCTTGCTGTTTGGGGTATTGCTTTGGTGTGAGGAGGAATCATGTGCAAGGGGCGGTTGCGGCCCCGCACCCTTGTGAGCTATAGTATACCCGAATTACCGGCCAAAATCATGTCTTTCCTGTGAAAGATTTGTTAATCGGCCTGTGAAATTTTTGGGAGAGAGATGCTTATTTTTCAGCATGAGAGCCCAGCGCCGCGTGCTGACGACCCATCTCCACATAAGCTTTTGCGTTCTCGATGTTGTGGGCCAGCTGGTCGTCCCGGATAGTCTTGATGACCCGGGCAGGCACGCCTACCGCCACCGAGTTGTCGGGGATGACCATTCCTTCAGGCACCAGCGCCCCGGCCCCGATGATGCAGTTTCTGCCCACGACGGCGTGGTTGAGGATGGTGGCATGCATCCCGATGAGGCTGTTGTCCCCCACCGTGCAGCCGTGGACGATGGCGCTGTGGCCTACGGTGACGTTTTTGCCCAGAACGACCTGCCCGCCGGGGTCGCAGTGGAGCACGGCGTTGTCCTGCACATTGCTGTTCTCGCCCAGTATCAGTGCGCCCTCGTCGGCCCGCAGTACAGCCCCGTACCAGATATTCACGCCCCTGCCCAGTGTCACGTCGCCCAGCACCGTCGCATTCGCCGCCACGAAGACAGCGCCCTCATCCTGGGGCATTTTTCCACCAAAGGAGAGCATCATTGTTGAAAAACCACCTTTCTCTTTTGCTTCATTTATGGTATTCTTTATTATAGCTCTTATTGTCGGAGCAAGGAAGCCCCCAGGCTTCCGAAGGAGTATCAATTTATGCAGTTTCATCCCTTTGCGCGGCGGCTTCTGGCTCTGGCCCTGACCGCTGCATTCATGACTACAGCGGCACTGTCCGGTTTCGCCGTCTACGCGATGCCCATTCAGGCCGCCTACCCGCAGGAATCCATCTACCTCTTCGACGCCGACACCGGCGAAGCTCTCGTGGAGCAGAACCCCGACCTTCCCCGCTGCGTCGCCAGCCTGACCAAGATGATGACGGCCCTTCTCGTGCTGGAAAGCGGCACCGACCTCAATGCCAGTATCACCATCCCGGCCAGCCTCACGCCGGAACTTCAGTCCATCCGGGCCAACCGGGGTCACACCATCGGCCTGCAGGCCGGCGAGATGGTGCGCCGCATCGATATGATGTACGCCATGCTCCTGCCCAGTGCCAACGACGCAGCCAGCGTGCTGGCCGTCGATACCTCCGGCAGTCTGGCCGCCTTCGCGGCCCAGATGAACGTCCGGGCCAGTCAGCTGGGCTGTACGGCCACCCATTTCACCTGCCCCCACGGCCTCTACGACGGCGGCAACTACTCCACGGCCCGCGATATGGTGAAGATTGCGCTGGCCTGCTATGCGAACCCGACCTACAGCCAGATAGCGGACACGGTGTCCTATAAACTGCCCGCCACCAATGTGCATCCGGCCCGGACGGTCACGACCACCAATAAGCTTTTGCAGCCCGGCAGCGGCTATTACCGCAGCTATGCCCACGGCATGAAGACCGGCTTCACCACTCAGGCCGGGCGGTGCTTCGTTACCTTTGCCCAGCAGGACGGCCATACTTATGGGCTGGTCATTCTGGGCTCGAACTCCCAGAATATCTTCCGGGAGGCGGCAGAGCTGTTCGACTGGGCCTTTACCAGCCCCGAACTGCACCCCGCCCCGGCAGAGCCTGAGGTTGAACCCGAGAAGCACGGGCTGAGTGCATTCTGGCACAAAGTGTTTGGCTGATGTTTGAATGTTAAGGAGGACAAGCCTATGAATCGACCCACCTTCCTGCGCCGGAGCACGGCGCTGCTGCTCACGCTGGTGCTGATGGTCTGCGCCGCCCTGCCCGGGTTTGCCGCTTATCAGATGCCCATCCAGACGGCCAGCGACACCGAGTCGGTCTATCTCTTCAATCTGGATACCGGCAAGCCCATCCTCAGGCAGAACTCTGACCAGCAGCGCTACATCGCCAGCCTCACCAAGATGATGACGGCTCTGCTCTTCCTCGAGAGCGGCAAGGACATGAACGCTGAGATCACCATCCCCACCAGCCTGACCCAGGAGTTCAAGGACATCCAGAACGCCAACGGCTCCACCATGAACCTCCGCATCGGCGAGACGGTGCGCCGCATCGACCTGCTCTACGGTCTGCTGGTGGCCAGTGCCAACGACGCGGCCAGCGTCATCGCCAGCGACGTCTCGGGCGGCGACCTGACGGCCTTCGTGGCCCAGATGAACGCCCGCGCCAAGGAGCTGGGCTGCACGGATACCACCTTCTCCTGCGTCCACGGCCTGTACGACTACGGCAACGTCTCCACGGCAGAGGACCTTGCAAAAATTGCCGCTGCCTGCTACGCCAACGAGACCTATATGCAGGCCGCGAACACCCTCACCTATACGTTGCCCGCCACGAACCTGCACCAGAACGAGCGGAGCATCAAGTCCACCAACCTCATGCTGGACCCGGAGTATGCCTATCATCGCGACTATGTCCGGGGCATGAAGACCGGCTTTACTACCCTCGCAGGCCGGTGCTTCGTCACCTTTGCCCAGCAGGACGGCCACACCTACGGCCTCGTGGTGCTGGGCAGTGATATGAACAACATCTACCGCGAGTGTGCGGAGATTTTGGATTGGGCCTTCTCGAGCTTTTCTGACCGTCAGCTCGTGGACACGGAGACGGTGCTCACCACTATCCCGCTGACCAAGTGCCGCACGGAGAAAGCCGTGGAGCTCTACGCCGCCAGCGGCCTCAGCGGTTACGGCCACGCCGACGATGAAGTGACCTTCGAGTTCTCGGTGCCGGAGAGCACTTCGGCCACCGTCAAGGAGGGTGCTGTGCTTGGTACGGCCACCGTCTACCTCGACGGCTACGAGATGGGAACGGTGGACCTTGTGACCCACAAAGAATATGTGTCGGACTTTCGCACCGACACCAAAACGACCCTTCTTCTCATGGCCGCGCTCATCGGCATCCTCATCGTGCTGGGCTTCCTGACGATGGTGGCCGGCGGCGGTTCGTTGAACCTGCGGCGGCGGAGTCGGTCCCGCAGAAGATAATAGAATCAAATAGCAATAGTAAAAGCTCCCCGGAAGGGGAGCTTTTGCTTTATCCAAGCTTCGCTGCAAGAACGGAAAGCGTGATTTTGGGGTTCACCTGCGCGGCGAGCCGCTGAATGGCCGCATCGGCCAGCGAGAGGGCGCGGCGGGCAGCGTCACCCGTCAGAGGGGTGCTGGCACATCCCCGGAGTCCGGCGGCGGCCACGGCCCGGAAATCGCCCAGCAGGGCCGCTGCTGCGGCCTTGTCCTTCTCGTACCCGGCCAGCAGGACGGCGGCGGCATAGCTGTCGTGAGCCGCCGCGGCCTTGGCCAGAGTCAGGGCCTTTTCCACCTGTTCCCGGCGGGCGTCGTCCCGGGCGGCGGCAAGCACTGTGCCGATGTGGCCGTCGAACAGCTCACTGTAGAGCCGGGCCTGCTTTTTGTCCACGCCCTGCCCGATGCACCACTGGGCGCATTCCTCGGGGCTGACCGGGGCCACGGCAAAGCTGATGCAGCGGCTGCGGATAGTGGGCAGCACACCGGCCAGCGAATCTGCCGTCAGCAGGAAGAGTACGCCCTCCGGCGGCTCCTCCATCACCTTCAGCAGGGCGTTGGCGGATTCCTCGTTCATCCGCTCCACATGGTAGAGCAGGACGGCGCGGCCCTCGGCGGAGAGGCTGGTATTGAAAATTTCGGTGCGCATGGCCTTGACCTGACTGACGAGATACCGCCCGCCCGAGCCCATGCCGGTGACGGAGATGGCCTCACGTACCACGCCGGTCTCGATGCGGCCGCTGTCGCGGTCACCGGCTTTGCCCACGGCACGGCAGCATTCGCCCCGCAGAAGGGCCTCAGCAGGTGCGCCGCCTGCCGGGTAAAGATAGTCTGCCGCCACGCACCGGGCCGCGTAGCCCGCGCCCAGGCCCGTCTCGCCCACCAATAACACGCTGTGGGTCAGGCGGCTGCTGCCCAGCATCAGGCGGACGCTGTCTTTCAGGGCCGCATTGCCCGCAAGGCGGTCTATCATCATGTGCGGCTCACCTCCGGTTCTTCCGCTTCCACTGCTCCCGACGTATCCACGCCCGGACGCTGCGCAGTGCCTGCGGCCCGAAGAAGAGCGCAAATCCCAGCATACTCAGCAGATAGCTCACCTTATACAGCCACCCGGCAGTCAGGAAGCTGAACAGCCACATGGCAGCGGCGAAGAGACCGAAATACTTCACCCTTACCGGGATGACGAAGAACAGCAGCACCTGCACCTCGGGGTAGAGCATGGCGAAAGCCAGCAGCAGCGACAGCGACAGGCAGTAGGTGTCGGCTGGGATGCCGGTGACGAGACAGCCCAGCGAGGTGCCGATCATCCCCAGCAGGAAGTAGAGGTTGAAGCGGAAATCGCCCCATTCCTTTTCCAGCGCCGTGCCGATGAACCATGTGAAGTAGATGCCGAGGATGACGCTCAGCGGCCCGCCCCCCGAAAACGGGATAAAGACGAAGGTGATGAGCCGCCACACCTGCCCCATCAGCAGCAGGCTCCGGCTCAGGCCGAGATAGACTGAGATGAATTGGTTGACGAACAGTTCGATGGCGTAGACTAAAATCTGTCCACCTACGATGATAGAGATGAGGTTGGGGATGCAAAAGCGGCCGTATTTCCGCTCAAGGCGGGAGATCCAGTTCATAGGCAGACGCCTCCGTGAAAAGAAATTTTTGCGGCCCATGTCCGGGGCCATTTTCTGTCTTTCATTGTATCATGTTTGCCCGGCCCATTCAAGAAAATCCGTGGGAAGTGCGGGGCTTCATTTTGGGGCGGGTATCGGAAGAGTATCCCATCTGGAATGATTTTTTAACTTTTTCCACTGGGTTTTCCACCGATTTTGTGAAAAAGAAGTGGGGTTTCCCACAGTGTTTTCCACTTTTTCCACCGAGTTTTCCACAGAAAATTGAGTTTTGGGTTATACACGATGTATTCCAAAACGGGAAAAGAGGGAAAATCTGGAGAGAAAAGGGGTCGAAGAGCCTTTTTTTGAAAAGAAAGTCGAGGTCAAAAATTTATTTTCTGCGGCGTTTCGCGCTTGGGGCAAAAGCGCCTCTCCCCTCTGGAATTTTTGGCGCAGGAGTTTTCCACAAACGCTGCCCGGCAAAAACCATGTGTGGAAAACCGTGGGAAAACCCGAGTTTTCCACAAACTTTGCAGGGAGGAAAGAAAAGCGCCCCCGGGGCCGGACGGCCTGCAGAGGCGCTGGAATGCTGGAAAATTTATACGGCCCCGTAGATGCCGTGGACGGAGACTTCGCCGGTGAAGACCTTCTCCTCGCCGCTGTCGGTGCGGACGATGAGCTGGCCGTCGGCGTCCACGTCGATGGCTGTGCCGCTGCCTGTACCGCCGCCCGGCAAATCGAAGGTGACGTGGCGGCCCAGGTTGACGCAGACCGCCTTGTACTCGTCCCGGAAGGGAGCGAAGCCCTCCCGCGCGAAGGTGTAGAGCGGACGGTCAAAGCCGAAGTCCGTCAGCGCCTCGGCCAGCCACTGGGGGTCGGCGGCAAGGTCCACTTTCGCGCCCTGCAATTCGAGGGAGGTGCCGTTGGGCAGGTTTGCGGCGTCGAAATAGCTCTGGGGCTGTGCCAGATTGATGCCGATGCCGCAGACGATGCCCCGGCCCTGCATCTGGTAGCCGTAGCTGACGCTCTCGCAGAGGATGCCCACGATCTTCTTGCCGTTCAGTAGCAGGTCATTGGGCCATTTTATCTGGCAGTCCACGCCGTAGCGCTGGGCCAGCTGATCGCGGACGGCAAGGCTTGCCAGCAGCGGCAGGGTGGCAGGCTGGGCCAGCGGCTCCCGGATGACCGCCGTATAATAGAGGGCGCGGCCCTCGGCGTTCACCCAGCTGCGGCCAAGACGGCCCCGGCCTGCGGTCTGATTGGTGGTGTATACCGCGCCCACCGGGCCGAACTCTTCAAAATGCTCTTTTGCGTAAGCGTTGGTGCTGCCGCACTCGGACAGCCAGCGCACCTCGTTGATGCTCATGCTTTGGGTACCTCTTTGTGCTCGTGGCTGACCACCTTGCCGTCGGCAAGGGTCAGGATGCCGTAGGTGTTGGGGCCGGTGTAGCACCGGCCGCAGGAGCCGGGGTTGAACAGGAACACCCCGCCCCGCTCTTCTGCCACCGGGATGTGGGTGTGACCGAAGAGGGCGACGTTCGCGCCCCGGGCTGCGGCTGCGTCAGCCAGCGTGTCGAGGTCGTATTTCACCCCGTACATATGGCCGTGGGTGTAGAAGACGACCACCCCGTCAAAGGCGGCAAGCCCGTCCAGCGGCTCCAGCGCACCGAAATCGCAGTTTCCGGCTACAGCATAGGCCCGCAGAGAGGGGTAAAAGGTGAGCACCTGCTCGAGGTCGCGCAGGCCGTCGCCCAGAAAGATGAGCGCGTCGATGCTGTCCGCCTCGGCGGCCAGAATGTTTTCGATGGCCAGACGGCTGTTGTGGCTGTCGCTCAAAATCAGAAGTTTCGTCACGGGAAAAGGATCCTCCTCAAATTTTATTCCGGGTCGCGCTGCTGGATGGTCAGCAGTGCCTTATATACTTCGCTCTTGGAGTAGGGCGTCCCCTGGGCTGCGGCCTTGGCGGCGGCAGTGGGGCCGAAGCCCTGTCCGGTCAGCTCGAGGGCGCGCTGTGCGGCCTGCTCGAGGGTCATTTCTGCTTCCGGCTCTGTGGAAGCCGGCGCACCGGCCATGACCAGAACATACTCGCCTCTCGGCTCGTTGGCGGCGTAGTGGGCCTGTGCCTCCCCGAGGGTGGTCTTCCAAATCTCTTCGTGGAGCTTGGTCAGCTCACGGCAGAGGGTGATGCTCCGCTCCGGGCCGAAGGCGTTCACGAGGTCGTCCAGCGTCGTGCGCAGCTTGTGGGGTGCTTCGTAGAAGATGACGGTCCGCTTTTCACCCAGAAGCTCAGCAAGACGCTCTTTTTTCTGCTTCCGGTTCACGGGCAGGAAGCCCTCGAACACCCAGCGGGAGGTGTCCTGGCCCGAGACGGCCAGCGCCGTCACGCAGGCGGACGCCGCCGGGACAGGCACGACTTTGATGCCCCGGGCCAGCGCGTCCCGCACGATGACCTCGCCCGGGTCAGAGACGCAGGGCATTCCGGCGTCCGAGCAGAGGGCGCAGTTCTCGCCCGCCTCAATCCGGCGCAGGATGCCCTCGCCCTTCTGCAATGCGTGCTCGTAGTAGCTGACCATCGGCTTTTTCAGGCCCAGATAGTTCAGCAGCCGCATGGTCACGCGGGTGTCCTCGGCGGCCACGAAGTCCGCCGCACCGAAGGTGGCGGCCACGCGGGGCGGCATGTCGTCCAGATTGCCGATGGGGGTTGCCACGATATAAAGAATACCGGCCATGATTGACCTCCCTGATGTTGTTATTTTACTTCTCCGTACATCGCTGCCCCGGCGGTAATGAGCACATCCGGTTCGATGCGCAGGCCGGTGCGGCGGTTTTTCTGGGCTTCCACAAGGAAAAGCCACGGCGCGGCGTCAGGCTTATTCTTCACAAAGGCCAGACGCTTCGGCTCGAGGCGGTGCGCCCGCAGCACAGCCAGCACCTCGGCCAGACGCTCGGGCCGATGGCAGAGGGAAAGTTTTCCGCCGTCCTTCAGCAGGCGGAAACCACAGGCGCAGACATCCTCGAGGGTGCAGTCCGTCTCGTGGCGGGCCGTGGCACGGCCCGCGTCGGTGCTCTGCGGCCCGGCGGTAAAATAGGGCGGGTTGCAGGCGCAGACATCGAACTGGCCCTCCCCTTCCCGGAAGGTGCGCAGGTCGGTGAGATAAGGCGTGATATGCCCGATGCCCTGCGCAGTCACAGCCTCCTGTAAGAGCGCACTGGCCTCGGGCTGCAATTCCACGGCGGCGCAGGGGCCGCGATGGCCCCGGTCGTGCCACTCAAGGCTCACGATGCCGCAGCCGGAGCACAGGTCTGCCGCCTTCTGGCTGCGCCGCGGCTCGCAGAAGCGGGCCAGCAAAAGTGCGTCCGAGCCGAACCGGTGGACGGCGGAGCAGTATACTTCTGTTTTATTATACAAAATCTCGGTAGAATGTTCCATACGCCCAGCCGAAATCCTCCGACAAAATATTGTGTCCCGAAAGATGAAAAAATTATACAGGAAAGAAAAGCAGCAGACCCGCCTGGCAGGTCTGCTGCTTTTGATGCGTTATTCGCGCGCTATCTGCTAAAAATTATTCAGCGGTGATAGCACCGGTGGGGCAAGCGCCCTCGCAAGCGCCGCAATCGATGCAGGCGTCTGCGTTCACGACTGCAACGCCATTCTCAACAGCGACTGCACCAACGGGGCAAGCGCCCTCGCAAGCGCCGCAGCCAACACATGCGTCAGAAACCTTGTGTGCCATAATAGAACTCTCCTTTATCTCCCCGTGCTCAGTATTTATGAAGAAATCTGCCCCTGCACGGCTCTGGCAGACCCCTCGGAAATCGTATCCTTGACTGCATTTTAACAAAGCCGTTTCAAAAAGGCAAGACTAACCGTACCCGCCCAAAGGCAATTTTTCGTTTTTTGGTGGGTTGCACAAAAGCACAGGCTAACTTTTGGAGAAATTTGAAGAGGTTTTTTGGCGAAAATCACGAAGCAAAGTTAGTTTTAACAGACTAACCGTTCAGAGACCCCGCCATTTCCGGCCCCTTATTTTTTATCTTTTCTGCCGCAGCCGGGGCAGGACGAGGTGCCGTCGGCGTTGGCCGAAGCCACCACCGGGGCGGGGTCGCGCACGCCGGAATAATCGTCGTCCGGGTCGGGGCGGCGGGGTGCGCGCTTGCCGCCGGAGATATACTCGCAGACGCTCACCTTATAGTACCGGGGCGCGAAGGCCTCGGTGCCGCAGCGCACCCGCAGATAGCCGGAGATGGGGTTGACCTCGAGCACAGTGCCGAGGCCGTCCGGCGTGCGGACGGTGCTGCCCACCATGGGCATGATGCTGTTCAGGTACTCGTAGGCGCTCTCCTCGTAGGCCAGGCAGCACATCAGGCGGCCGCAGGCACCACTGATCTTGGTCGGGTTGAGGGAAAGACCCTGCTCTTTTGCCATCTTGATGGAGACGGGCTGAAAGTCTTTCAGGAAGCGGCTGCAGCAGAAGGGCTGGCCGCAGATGCCCAGACCGCCTATCATTTTGCTCTCGTCGCGCACACCGATCTGGCGCAGCTCGATGCGGGTGTGGAAGATGCCGGCCAGGTCCTTGACCAGCTCACGGAAGTCCACACGGCCATCGGCGGTGAAATAGAACATGATCTTGGAGCGGTCGAGGGTGTATTCGGCCTCTACCAGCTTCATTTCCAGCCCGTGGCGGGCGATGCACTCCTGGCAGGTGTGGTAGGCGCGCTTTTCGTCCTCACGGTTCTGGCGCATCCGGCGCACATCCACGCTGTCGGCCATCCGGGTGATGGGCTTGAGGGCCTTGGGGACAGCGGAGTCGGCGATCTCCTTCACGCCCTGCACCACTTCGCCGCACTCCACGCCCCGGGCCGTCTCGACGATAACATAGTCGCCGGTCTTGATGGGGGTGTCTGCGGGGTCAAAATAATAGGTCTTGCCGTTGTCCTTGAAACGGACGGATATAACTTTCTTCATAGCATTCCTCTTTGGGGTCGTATCGAACGTATATAAGCCCGGAAAATGGGCCTTATGCAGTCTGGATAGGCGCTGTGCCTGAAATTGCGATATAATTCCATTCTGCATTCTAGTATAGCATAATCCGGCCCGTATTTCCACGAAATATGGCAAGAAAGTAGCCGGGATATTCCCCATTGACTTCCTAAACTAAGGTGATTTAAGGAAAGTTTTGTTAAAGATTGACTTCAGGACTATTGCAAGGGGGATTCCCTCGTGTATAATAGGAACGATAAGAAGCGTTCAGAGGGTGCTGCCGTGGTTGCGGCGTACCTTTTGCCGCGCGGCGGCATAAAAAAGAAATGGATAGGAAATCATGGAAAAATTCAGTGTCAAAAAGCCGTTCACCATCCTTGTTGCGGTCATCATGGTCCTGCTGCTGGGCTTCGTGTCCATCACGAACCTGCAGACGAACCTTCTGCCCGACATCAGCACGCCATACCTCATGGTGGTCACCGTCTACCCCGGTGCCAGCCCGGAGCGTGTGGAGTCAGAAGTCTCCGATGTGATGGAGAACGCGCTGGGTACAGTGTCCGGCGTCGAGAGCATCACGGCGACCTCGGCAGAAAACTACAGCCTTCTGCTCATGAAATTCGCCGAAGGCACCGACATGAACAGCGCGATGGTCAAGACCTCCAATAAGGTGGACCAGACCGCGTCCAGTCTGCCCAGCACCTGTCTGACCCCCTCCATCATCGAGTACAGCCTGAACATGAATGCCTTTATGACGGTGGCTGTCAGCCGGGAGGGCAGCGATGTCTACGATCTGTCGGATTTCGTGGATAACACCCTCGTGCCTTATGTGGGCCGCACCAGCGGCGTTTCCAGTGTGTCGGCCAACGGCCTCATCGAAAAGATGGTGCAGGTGCAGCTGAATCAGGATAAGATAGACGAAGTGAACGCCCGCCTGCTGGAACTCATCGACACCCAGCTGGCCGACGCCCGCGCCCAGCTCGACGCCGCGGAGGCGCAAATCGCCGAGGGCCGCGCCGAGTACGAAAAACAGCTGAAAAACTTCGGTAACACCGTCTCCGATACGGTCATGGCAGAGATGGGTACGGAGGTGGCCGACGCCGTCACCGTCGTGCGCGACCAGGCGCAGGCTTTGCTGAACAGCGTCAACCAGCTCATCGGCGTGGTCAATGAACCGGAGATCCGGCAGGCCCTCATCGACGTCCGCGACGGCCTGCAGCGTGTCGTGGACCAGTTCAACCAGACCGGTATGCGGGACATCGACTCCCTCATCGAGATCGTCGGCGAGTTGCGCGACATCACCGATAAGCTCACCGCCGCTCTGCAGGAGCTGCAGGGCCGTCTGGGTACCAGCGACGGCACCGTCTCCGACCTTGCCGACGAGTTGGAAGTCTCCAACAGCCTGAGCACCATTTATAAGACTCTGGACGAGGTCATCAAAGCCATGGACAATGTCCCCGGCCTGATGAACCAGTTCTCCGTCGCTCTGGGCAGCTATTCCAGCCAGCAGCTCAGCGCCTATATGCGTTTTACCGAGGCCCGCGAGATGCTCAAGGACTATGAGAACCAGCTGGAAGACGCCAAGCAGCTCTACGAGGAGAGCAAGGAAAAGGCCCTTGCCAGCGCCGATGTGGCCAAGCAGCTGGACATCAAGACCCTCGCCCAGCTCATCTACGCTCAGAACTTCTCGATGCCTGCCGGCTACGTCGCCGATAAGAGCGGCGAGTCCTGGCTGCTGAAGGTCGGCGAAGAGTACGACAGCGTTTCGGACATCGAGGGCGCACTTCTGCTCCACGTCGATGGCTTCGGCGATGTCCGCCTCTCCGATGTGGCCGACGTGGCCGTCATCGACAACGCCGAGGCCAGCTACACCCGCCTGAACGGGGAGCGGGCCGTGGTGCTGAAAATTTTCCGCAACGCCAATTCCAGCGCCAGCAGCGTCTCGGACGGCTGCCTGAATGCCTTCAAGGAGCTGCAGGCTCAGTATTCTGACCTTCACGTCGTCGTCCTGTCCAATCAGGGCAACTACATCACCATCATCGTCAACAGCATCATCAGCAGTATGCTGGTGGGCGCTGCGCTGGCCATCATCGTGCTGGCCATCTTCCTGAAGGACATCAAGCCCACCCTCGTGGTCGGCGTCAGCATCCCGCTGTCCGTCCTGTTCGCCGTCGTTCTAATGTACTTCACCGGCCTCGACATGAACATCATGACGCTGGCAGGCCTGTCGCTGGGCGTCGGTATGCTGGTGGATAACTCGGTCGTCGTCATCGAGAACATCTACCGTCTGCGGGGCCGGGGCGTACCGGCGGCCCGCGCCGCCGTGCAGGGCGCTCGTCAGGTGGGCATGTCGGTCGTGGCCTCCACCCTTACTTCGGTCTGCGTCTTCCTGCCGGTGGTGTTCGCCTCCGGCACGGTGCGCAGCCTGCTGCAGCCCATGTCCATGTGCATCGGCTACTGCCTGATGGCTTCTCTCATCGTAGCCATCACCGTTGTGCCTGCCGCTGCTTCCACTGTCCTGAAAAAGGCTGAGCCGAAGCGGCTGGTCTGGTTCGAAAAGATTCAGGATAAGTATGCCCACAGCCTCGAGTGGTGCCTGCAGCACCGCGCTCTGCCGCTGCTGGCCGCTGTCGTGCTGCTGGCCTTCTGCGGCTGGAAGGTCTTCTCCATGGGCGTCGTCCTTCTGCCCGAAATTTCCAGCAATGAGGCCACCATCGCCCTCTCCACCGACGACGGCCTGACCAAAGAGGAATCCTACGGTGTGGCCGGACAGGTCGTCGAGGCCGTCATGGCCGTGGACGGCGTGGAAGAGGTGGGCGTCACCACCGATACCACTGTGGCCGGCATCGACATCGGCCAGCTGGGCCTGCCCAGCGCTATCACCGACCTGCTGAGCGCCGCCAACAGCTACGGCAGCTACCAGTTCAACGTCATGCTGGACGAGTCACTGTCCTCTACCCGGATCGCCGCCGTGGAGCAGGCCCTGAATGATGCCGTTTCCGGCGTCGGGAACTGCACCGGCACCGTCGAGATCAGCGGTATGCAGGACCTGACCAGCCAGCTGAGCAGCGGCCTCTCTGTCAAGATCTACGGCCCTGACGCCGATACCATTACCGCACTGGGCGATAAGGTCGTCCAGATGGTCAACGACACCGAGGGTTTCGCCAATGCCGCCACCGGCCTCGGTCAGGGCGATGCGACCATCAATCTGGACATCGACCGCGACAAGGTCCGCGCCTATGGCCTGACGGTTGCACAGGTCTACCAGCAGATCGCCGCCAAGCTCACCACCACCACGACGGCGGAGACGCCCGTCACGGTAGACGGCTCCACCATGAAAGTCCAGATCAGCGATAATCTTGATCCTATGACCAAGGAAAACATGATGGACATGACCTTCACCACCAGTGTCATGGACGCCACCGGCACCACCACCACCGGCACCTGCACGCTGGGCGATATTGCTTCCTGGACGACGGGTACTGCCCCCGACTCCATCACCAGCGAGAACCAGACCCGCTATATCACGGTGACGGCAGACACGCTGGACGGCTACAACACCACGGTCCAGTCCCGCGTGCTGCAGAAGACGCTGGACGCCTTCGCCCTCACCGATGAGATGCCCGAGGGCTGCTCCTTCTCGCTGGGCGGCGAGTCCTCCACCGTCAATCTGATGGTCGACGAGATGGTGCAGTGGATGGCTCTGGCCCTGCCCTTCGTCTATCTGGTCATGGTGGCTCAGTTCCAGAGCCTGCTGTCCCCCTTCATCGTCTTGTTCACGGTGCCGCTGGCCTTCACTGGCGGCCTGCTGGGTATGCTGGTCACCGGCCAGCAGCTGACCATGATCTCCCTGATGGGCTTCATCGTCCTGATGGGTACCGTCGTCAACAACGGCATCGTCTTTGTGGACTACGCCAACCAGCTGCGTCTGGGCGGTCTGGAGCGCCGTGCGGCCCTTGTCGCCACCGGCAAGACCCGTATGCGTCCTATCCTCATGACCACCCTGACCACCGTTCTGGCCATGCTGCAGATGGTGTTCAGCAACGATATGGCGAGCCAGCTCATGAGCGGCATGGCCATCGTCATCATCTGCGGCCTGAGCTATGCCACCCTGATGACCCTGTACATCGTCCCCATCCTCTACGACATCCTCTTCAAGAAGCCGCCGCTGGTGGTCGATGTGGGTGACGACGGAATGGACGACATCCCCGATGATGCCGCCGAGTATATCGCGCAGTCGAACGCCGCCGAGGCTCAGCCGGAAGCATAATTTTATACAGATTCAAAAGGGAGCTGTTGCATTTTGCAGCAGCTCCCTTTTCTGTTTCGCAATATGTCCAAAAAATCTCTCGAAATTTTGGAAGATAAATCTAAAAGCATTCTCACACAAGTCTGGAAAACTGTGCTATAATCATAATTATGGACGAGGTCGGGGCTGCGCTGCCCTGACCGAAAATAATGAAGAAGGAGGCGAGCCTTATGGCACAGTTCCGCTCCAAGCCCTTTGGTGTGACCAAAAACGGCGATAAGGTGGATGAATACATCATCTCCAATCCCGGTGGACTTGAGATCAGCGTGCTGAACTATGGCTGTGTAATCAAAAATCTCTTCGTCCCTACAAAAACGGGTCCGGTGGATGTGGTCGTCGGACACGACACCCTCGCCGACTATGAGGCGGATTTCAACTCATCCGGCAGCACCTGCTGCGGTGCGTTCGTGGGCCGGTACGCCAACCGCATTGAAAATGCGGAATTTTCTCTCAGCGGCAAGACCTACAAGCTGGAAGCCAACAATGGCAAAAATCACCTGCACGGCACCTTCCCCCGCAAAATTTACGATGTGAAGATGTTCGGCGACACCCTTTTGATGGAGACCGAAAGCCCGGCGGGCGAAGACGGTTTCCCCGGAAATCTGAAGGTCAGTGTGCGGTATATCCTCACGCCGGACAACACCCTGCGGATGGACTACCGTGTGTCCACCGACGAGGACACCATCATCAACCTGACCAACCACACCTACTTCAACCTCGACGGCGGCGGCAATGTGCTGGGCCAGAAGCTCCGTATTTACGCTTCCAACTACCTCGAGGGCAACAACGAGACCTGCCCCACGGGTAAGATCCTGCCTGTGGACGGTACGCCGATGGACTTCCGCACCGGAAAGCCTCTGGGACGCGACCTCGACACCGGCTTCTACCAGACCACCATGGCGGGCGGCGGCTTCGACCACTGCTACGTCCTCGACCGGCCCCGGGGTGCCAGCCAGAGCCTCTGCGCCTGGGCGTCCAGCGACAAGACCGGCATCAGCATGAAGATGTACACCACCCAGCCGGGCATCCAGCTCTACACCGGCAACTTCCTGCAGAACTGCCCCTCCCCCGGCAAGGGCGGCGTCCCGCTGGAAAAGTACGGCGGCTTTGCCCTTGAGACCCAGCACTTCCCCTGCAGCCCCTCTCACCCGGAGTTCCCGACGACGGTGCTGCGGGCAGGCAAAGTCTTCCGAGCCAACACTACGCTCCGCTTCTTCACCGGCCGTCAGTGCGGCCGATTATAAAAGAGAATCCGTTTTCTAAGCAAATATCAGCCGCAGCAAAGGGCAGCTCTCTTGCGGGAGCTGTCCTTTGCTGTTTTTTGCGTGTCCTCTCCATGCCTTGCGGACTAAAAATCTTTGCAGTTCATCAGACTGGCTGAAAATATGCAACAAAAATACATTTTAATAAAAAAGCCGGTACTTGATTCTCTGTGCAAAAAGCGGTATCCTTTAGGCAGGCAGAGCACAAGGGCTCTGTGCGAAGCAACATTTGGAACAAGAGAGGTACTGGACATGGCTATTTTGGTTTCCGGCGGCGCAGGCTACATCGGCAGCCACACCTGCATCGAGCTCCTGAATGCCGGCTACGACGTCGTCGTGGCGGACAATTACTATAATGCATCCCCTGTGGTCCTCGACCGCGTCAAGCAGATCACCGGCAAGGACTTCCGCTTCTATCAGGCCGATATGACCAAACACGAGGATGTGGAGAAGATCTTCGCCGAGTGTCCCGACATCACGGCGGTCATCCAGTTCGCAGCCTATAAGGCCGTTGGCGAGAGCGTGTCCAAGCCCATCGAATACTACTACAATAACCTCAACTGCACGCTGGTCATCCTGGATGTGATGCGCAAGCACAACTGCCACAACTTCGTGTTCAGCTCTTCCGCCACCGTCTACGGCGACCCCGCCAGTGTGCCGATCACCGAGGACTTCCCCGTGGGTGCAACCACCAACCCCTACGGCACCACCAAGGCCATGACCGAGCGCATCCTCACCGATGTCTGCAAGGCTGACCCCACCCTGAACGTGGCTCTGCTGCGCTACTTCAACCCCATCGGCGCCCACAAGTCCGGCCTCATCGGCGAGGACCCCAACGGCATCCCCAACAACCTCATGCCCTACATCGCCAAGGTGGCTGTGGGCAAGCTGGAAAAGGTCCACGTCTTTGGCAATGACTACCCCACTCCCGACGGCACCGGCGTCCGCGACTACATCCATGTCGTGGACCTGGCCCGCGGCCATGTCTGCGCCATCAAGAAGCTGGAAACGAACTGCGGCCTCTTCATCTGCAACCTCGGCACCGGCAAGGGCTACAGCGTGCTGGATGTCATCCACGCCTTCGAGAAGGCCTGCGGCAAGCCCATCCCCTACGTCATCGATGCCCGCCGCCCCGGCGACATCGCCGAGTGCTATGCTGACCCCACCAAGGCCAGGAATGAGCTTGGCTGGGTGGCTGAGTACGGCATCGAGGAGATGTGCGCCGACAGCTGGAACTGGCAGAAGAAGAACCCTGACGGCTACCACACCGCGAACTGAATAAAAAAACGATAAGAGCCTGTACGGCGGGTACTTCCCGGGTACAGGCTCTTATTTTTTGCACTTTTTCGGATATTCGAGGATGGCGGCATGATTTTTTTCAGAGAACAGTTCAGAACAGCCCCGTTTCTCTTGACAACGCCGGAAAGTTAGCCTATATTACTGTTGTTAATGCAAACTAACAAACGCGCTCGAGAGGAACATTCCATATGACGTTGAAAGATTTAAACATCGGCGAGACTGCCGTGGTCGGGACCGTGGGCGGCGAAGGCGCTCTGCGGCAGCATTTTCTGGATATGGGGCTGATCCCCGGTGAGGAGGTCACGCTGGTCAAATTTGCCCCGATGGGCGACCCGATGGAGCTGAGCATCCACGGCTACGAGCTGACCCTCCGGCTGGACGATGCCGCCCGCATCGGGGTCACTCTGGCCAAAGCCCCGGCGGCGAAAAAGGCGGCGGCAGAAAGTGAAAAGCCGGTGGAGCACCCGGGCCTCGGCGAAGGCGGACGCTACCACACCAAAAAGGGCGAGAACCCTCTGCCTGACGACACGACCCTTACCTTTGCGCTGGCGGGCAACCAGAACTGCGGCAAGACGACCCTCTTCAACCAGCTCACCGGCTCCAACCAGCACGTCGGCAATTTCCCAGGTGTGACGGTGGACCGCAAGAGCGGTGCGATCCGGAATAACCCGAATACGGAGGTCACAGACCTGCCCGGCATCTACTCCATGTCGCCCTATACCAGCGAGGAGATCGTGACCCGGCAGTTCATCATCGGCGAGAAGCCCACGGGCATCATCAATATCGTGGACGCCACCAACATCGAGAGGAATCTGTACCTCACCATGCAGCTCATGGAGCTGGATACGCCGATGGTGCTGGCGCTGAACATGATGGACGAGATGCGCGGCAACGGCGGCACTGTCCGCATCAATAAGATGGAGGCCATGCTGGGCATCCCGGTCGTGCCGATCTCTGCGGCAAAGAACGAGGGCGTGGACGAGCTGGTGGATCATGCGCTCCATGTCGCAAAGTATCAGGAGCGGCCGGGCCGGATGGATTTCTGCAGCGAGGAGGATCACGGCGGCGCAGTCCACCGCTGCATCCACGGCATCATCCACCTGATCGAGGATCATGCCGAGGCCGCAGGCATCCCGGTGCGCTTTGCGGCCACAAAGCTCGTGGAGGGCGACCAGCGCATCGAGGCGGCCCTGAAGCTCGACCAGAACGAAAAAGAGATGATCGAGCACATCATCGTCCAGATGGAGCAGGAGCGGGGTCTGGACCGCGCCGCCGCCATCGCGGATATGCGGTTCCACTTCATCCACCAGCTGGTGGAGCAGACCGTCGTGAAGCCCCGCCAGAGCAAGGAGCAGCTCCGCTCGGCCCGGATCGACCGGTTCCTCACGGGCCGCTATACCGCCATCCCGGCCTTTGTGGGCATCATGGCGCTGGTGTTCTACCTCACCTTCGGCGTCATCGGTCTGGCGCTCCAGAACCTGCTGGAAGTGGGCATTGATGCCCTGACCGCCGCGGTGGACTCCACCCTCACGGCGTGGAACGTCAACGCAGCCGTCCACTCGCTGGTCATCGACGGCATCTTCACCGGTGTGGGCAGTGTGTTGAGCTTCCTGCCCATCATCGTGACCCTGTTCTTCTTCCTCTCTCTGCTGGAGGATACCGGATACATGGCCCGCGTGGCATTCGTGATGGATAAGCTTCTCCGCCGCATCGGCCTCTCGGGGCGCAGCATCGTGCCAATGCTCATCGGCTTCGGCTGCACCGTCCCCGGCGTCATGGCCAGCCGCACCCTGCCCTCGGAGCGCGACCGCAAAATGACCATCCTGCTCACCCCCTTTATGAGCTGCTCGGCCAAGCTGCCCATCTACAGCCTGTTTGCGGCGGCCTTCTTCCCGGAGCACGCGGCTCTGGTGATGGTCAGCCTCTATTTCCTCGGCATTGCGGTGGGCATTCTGATGGCCATCCTGCTGAAGAGCAGTGTCTTTAAGGGCGAGGCCGTCCCCTTTGTGATGGAGCTGCCCAACTACCGCCTGCCCGGCCTCAAGAATGTGGTCCAGCTGCTCTGGGAAAAGGCCCGCGATTTCCTCCAGCGCGCCTTTACGGTCATCTTTGTGGCGACCATCATCATCTGGTTCCTGCAGAGCTTCGACCTGCGGCTCAGCCTCACCGCTGACCCGCAGCAGAGCATCCTTGCATGGCTGGCCAGCGGTATTGCGCCGCTGTTTGCGCCACTGGGCTTTGCCGACTGGCGGGTGTCTACGGCCCTGATCACCGGCTTTATGGCCAAGGAGAGCGTCGTTTCGACCCTCACCATCCTCTATGGCTCCTCTGCGGCCTTTGCCGCCGCGCTGTCCCCGGCGGCGGCTGCACCCCTGCTGGTGTTCTGCCTGCTCTATACGCCCTGCATCGCGGCGGTGGCCTCGGTCAAGCGGGAGCTGGGCGGCAAGTGGGCGTTTATCATGGTGGCAAATCAGTGCATCGTAGCATGGCTGGCGGCCTTCGGCACGCGGCTCATCATGATGCTGTAAAGAAAACGGAAACAGGGAGCGGCCTGCAAGATGCGGGCCGCTCCTTTTCTCTTGACAAGCGCTGCGTTTTTGTGCTATTATTACTTCAAATTTGAATGATACAATTTTGAATCACAAGGAGGCGTCCCATGAATACCCCGGGCATCGAATTCGGGCGGAAGACCTCGGCGGCTTACGCCGCCCTCTGCAAGCCCCTGTGCCAGAAGCTCCATCTGCCCCAGACGGCTTTTGACATCCTGATGTTCCTCGCCAACAACCCCGGCTACCAGACCGCCAGCGACGTGGTAGAGGTGCGCAAACTGAAAGCAAACCTTGTCTCGGTGAACGTAGACCGTCTGGTGCAGGAGGGCTACCTCGTCCGCGAGGCTGACCCCGGCGACCGCCGCCGCACCCTGCTGCGCTGCACCGAAAAAGCCTGCCCTATCATCGAGCAGGGCCGGGCCTTGCAGGAGGAATTTGGCGCACGTCTGCTGGAGCACACCAATGAAGCACAGCGAAAGGCGTTCTTCGAGACGATGGACATCATGAATAAGAATCTGGACGCCATTCTGGAAGGAGAAGCATGAACATTTTATTTACGATCTTAGTCACCTTTTTCGCCGGTATGGGCGCGGGCCTCGGCACCGGCTTTGCAGGCCTGAGCGCGGCGGCTGTCATCAGCCCCATGCTCATCACTTTCCTGCACATGGACCCCTATATGGCCGTGGGCATCGCCCTCTCGTCGGATGTGCTGGCCAGCGCCGTCTCGGCCTACACCTACCATAAAAACAAGAACCTCGACATCAAAAACGGCCTCATCATGATGGTGAGCGTGCTGGTGTTCACGGTGGTGGGCAGCTGGGTGGCCAGCCTGCTCCCCTCGGCCACGATGGGCAGTTTCTCGGTGTTCATGACCTTCCTGCTGGGCATCAAGTTCATCGTCCGGCCCGTCATGACCACCAAAGAGGCCATGCAGGGCGTCAGCGCAAAGAAGCGGGCCATCCAGTCCATCGTCTGCGGCGTCCTCATCGGCTTCATCTGCGGCTTTATCGGCGCAGGCGGCGGCATGATGATGCTCCTCATCCTCACCAGCGTCCTCGGCTACGAGCTGAAAACAGCTGTGGGTACCAGCGTGTTCATCATGACCTTCACGGCCCTGACCGGAGCCGTCAGCCATTTCGCCATCGGCGGTGCGCCGGTCTGGCACGTCTGGGCGCTCTGCGTCGTCTTCACCCTGCTGTGGGCGCGCATCGCGGCGGTCTTTGCCAATAAGGCCGACGCCAAGACCCTCAACCGCGCCACCGGCATCATCCTCGTCATCCTCGGCGTGGTGGTCATGGGCTTCAACTGGCTCAGCTGACCGTATCCGGACAAAAAGAAATGCCTGTGCGGCAGATGCTGCACAGGCATTTTTAATGTTCTTTTAACGGACGAACTCGACCTCAACGTCGCCGTTTTTGGTGGCGAGGCTCAGCTTGTTGGGGGCATCTGCATTCTGCTGCAGAGTGTCCTTGCCGAAGAAGAGGAAGTTCTTGTCGCTGGCGTCGGAGACGCGAATCTTGCCGCCGCCTGCGGCCAGCTCAAAGCCGTAAGAGCTGCCGCTGCCGATCACAGAGCCGGTGATGCTGCCGTTCTGCACCTTGGCGTTGCAGACGTTAGCAGAGATGTTTTCCAGCTTGAGGGTGCCGCTGTTCTGGATGGTGGCAGCCACATTCTGGGAGGTGACGCCGCTCATGGTGATCTTGCCGTTGCGGGTGGTGCCGCTCAGGGTGGAACCGTTGAAGTTCGATACCTCGATGCGGCCATTGTCGGTGGTAAGGCTGGCGGTCTGTGCCGAAACGCCGTCTAGCGTGATGCTGTCGTTGGTGGTGCTGACGGTGATGTTTGCCAGCGTCTGGCGGGGTACCTGCAGCGTCAGGGTGCAGCTGCGGGTGTCCTCACTCTGGATGATGAGGGAAGCGTTGGGCTCCCGGGTCTTGGTCACGGTGAGGGTGCTGCCCGCCACCGTGAAGTCGTAGAGCTTGGAGCTTTCAAAGGCGTAGCTCGAGGTGTAGGTGTAATCGGCGCGGATGTGGTCGATGTCGGCGGCCTGCAGAATGACCGCAGCGCTGTTGTCCTGCACCACGATGGCGTTGATGCCGGCCGGTGCGTCATAGCTGGCGCTGTAAGTGGCCACAGATGCCGCCGCGCCGCAGAAGAATGCAGCCGCCGTGACAGCTGTCAGAAGAGCGAGAAGAAACTTTTTCATAAGGAAAACCTCCTGTCGCAATAAAATAGATGAGCGGAATGTCCCGCAGAAGATTTTACTATATCCGTCCGGGCCGCAGCTGCGGCCCGGATAGAATTTCTCACCCTAAAAATACCGCAGCAGAGAAAAAAAGTCAAGAGAGAAAAAATGAACAATAAAAAACGCCTGCACAGTGGTGCAGGCGCAAAAGCAGGATAAATTATTTTTCTTCGATGGTGGAGTGCTCGATGACATAGTCGGCAGCGCGGCGGATGCCCTCGTTGCGGCGGATGGCCTCCACGTTGGACGCAGCCTTGACTTCCTCGAGGGTCTTCTTGGTGCGCTCAGCGCGCTCGGACAGGGTCTTGTCGATGTCCTCCTCAGTGGGGACGAGGTTCTCGTTCTGAGCGATCTGCAGCAGGGCCATCCGGGCGCGGGTGTTCTTCTCCGCAGCGGTGCGGACAGCGGCAGTGAAGCTCTCGCGGGTCTGATGGATCTGGCTCAGGTAGCGGTCAAGGCTCAGGCGCTGCATCTGCAGCTGCTGCTGGATCTGCTCCATCTCCTGCTGATAGGCACTCTCGACGAGAACGCTGGGCAGCTCGCCCTCAGCGGCTGCGGCCAGCTGGGTGAGGATGGCGTCCTTGGCGCGGTTGAGCGCAGCGGCGTGTTTGTTGTCGTGGAGCTGCTGACGGATCTGGGCGCGGAACTCGTCCATGGTGTCCACATTGGCAGCCTTCTTGGCAAAATCGCTGTTCAGTGCGGGCAGCTGGCGGACGCAGACGTCGTGCAGCTTGATTTTGAAGACCACGGGCTTGCCGGCCAAGTCCTTGACGTGGTAGCGTGCCGGGAAGGTGACGAAGATGTCGAACTCCTCGCCGCCCTTGTGGCCGAGGATGCCTTCCTCGAAGCCGGGGATCATCCGGCCGCTGCCCAGCTGCAGGGTCTGGTTCTGGGCGGCGCCGCCGTTGAAGGGCTTGCCTTCCAGCAGGCCCTCGTAGTCGATGTGGACGATGTTGCCCTTGACGGCCGGACCCTTGTGAGGCACCAGCTCAGCGGCCATGGCGCGGCGGCGCTCCAGCACAGCGTCGATCTCCTTGTCGGTGACTTCCGGGGTGACGCACTCGGTCTTGAAGCCGGTGGTCTGGGTCAGGTTCAGCTCGGGCTGCAGGGCGGTGGTGGCAGTGGCCACAAAGCCCTCGTCCTTCTTCACGCTGACCAGGTCGTAGACCGGCTCGTCCACAGCGTGGAAGCCATGTTCTGCCATCGCTGCGTCGTACAGGGCCGGGACATCCTTGTCCATCAAATCGTTGATGGCGTCGTACCAGAAGGTGTGCTCGCCGCGGTCGGCCTCGATCTGGGAGCGGTCAGCCTCGCCCTTGGCAAAGCCCTTGATGGTGTACGTTGCGCGGGTGCGCTCGTACACGGCGTTGGACGCAGCTTCCAGCTCCTCAGCCGAAGCGCTGAAAGTCATTTTGCAGACACTCTTTTCGGGAGTTTCCACGCTTACCAGTTTCATAGGTTCTACCCTCCGTGCTGCCCCCTGAAAGGGCAAGATTCAAAACATTATGAAGTTATTATAGCACAATAAGCTCAAAAGCGGTATAATAAAAAGAAAGAAAATCTGTTCTTTTGTCAGCGAATGGAGTCCCGGGCGCTGCAAAACGGAAGGAAGTGTATACCTCATGCGTCTGTTCGACGTTCTCGGGCCGGTGATGATCGGCCCCTCCTCCAGCCATACGGCGGGTGCAGCCCGCATTGGATATACGGCTCAGAAGCTGCTGGGTGATGTCCCCGCCGAGGCGGACATTGGGCTCTACGGCAGCTTTGCCACCACAGGCCGGGGCCACGGCACCGACCGTGCGCTGGTGGCGGGCCTGCTGGGCCTCCGCCCGGACGACCCCCGCCTGCCCGACAGCTTCGCGCTGGCCGAGGAGGCCGGCATGAAGTTCACCATCCATCCGGTGGAGCTCCGTGCCGCCCACCCGAATACGGCGGTGCTTACCTTAAAGAGTAAGGCGGGCCGGATCCTCGTCCTGAAGGCGGCCTCTGTGGGCGGCGGACGCATCCGCGTGACTGAAATCGACGGTGTGCCTGCCGACTTTGGCGGGGACAGCAACACCCTTATCATCCATAATGAGGACACCCCCGGCTGCATCGCCGAGGTCACTATGTCGCTGGCCCAGCGCCGCATCAATATCGCGTCCATGCAGGTGTTCCGCGCCGCGACGGGCGGCTACGCCGTTATGGTGCTGGAATGCGACTCCCACATCCCCCACGTGCTGGAACAGCAGATGGCCGTGATGCCGGGCATCCGCAAAGTTACCTGCCTGAACATCGACGAGCCGGAAGAATGCGAGGAGGGCTGAGAAGTGTCGTTTTTATCCTGTGAAGAGATGCTGGCCGCTGCCCGCAGCCAGAATATTTCCCTTTCGGAGGCAATCCTCCGCAGCGATTTAGCCGAGAGCCGCCTCACCGAGGCCCACAGCCGGGAGATGATGCACCACCTCTGGCAGGTAATGCAGGCCACCAGCCGGGACTATGACCCGGCCCAGCGCAGCCGAAGCGGCCTTTCAGGCGGCGATGCGGCCAAGGTGGAGCAGGCCCATCAAGAAGGAAAGAGCCTTGGCGGCGATTACCTCGCCGCAGTGACTGCCGAAGCTCTCAAGACTGCCGAGTGCAACGCCTGCATGAAGCGCATCGTCGCTGCCCCCACGGCGGGCAGCTGCGGCGTCCTGCCTGCTGTTCTGCTGCCGCTGGCCCGCAGCGGCGAGGCCGACGAAGAGTCCATTTGCGACGCCCTCTATGTCGCCGCCGGGTTCGGTCAGGTCATCGCGGCCCGCGCCACTCTCGCGGGCGCGGAGGGCGGCTGTCAGGCCGAGGTGGGCGCTGCCAGCGCGATGGCCGCCGCCGCTCTCTGCCACCTCAAGGGCGGCGCGCCTGAGCAGTGCGCCGCTGCCGCCGCAATGGCTCTGGGCAACCTGCTGGGCCTCGTCTGCGACCCCGTGGCCGGCCTCGTGGAAGTTCCCTGCGTCAAGCGGAATGTCGTTGGCGCGGTGAACGCCGTCTCCTGTGCGAATATGGCCCTTGCCGGGGTGGATTACGCCATCCCCTGTGATGAGGTCATCGACGCCATGGGCCGCGTGGGCAGCCTACTCTCCCCCGACCTCCGCGAGACCGGTCAGGGCGGTCTTGCCGCCACGCCCACCGGCGTCCGCATCGCCCAGACCCTCGCAGAGCAGGGCTGATGCATAGAAAATAAAAGAAAAGTGGATGAAAAGACGTTCTTTTTCAGGGATCTCAAAAATATTTCCGAAAAAGTGTTGACAAAACCCCGGTTCGGTGATAAAATACATCATGTTCCGAACGGAACGTATGCGTTGGTAGCTCAGCTGGATAGAGTGACTGACTACGAATCAGTAGGCCGGGGGTTCGAGTCCCTTCCATCGCACCAGAAAATGCCGTGAAATCGAAAGATTTCATGGCTTTTTTGTTTTTCTGGCAGAGTCTGCACACTTTTGCACATCTCCTGCACACTTTACAAAAAAGCCATGTTATCTTTGCATCGCTTGCACAGCGTGTATTTCGCTGCACAAAAAAGAATCTTTTACGCGAAGAGCACCCGTGTCAGCTCGCGGCGCTCCTCTGCGTCCATCTGCCGGATGGCTTCAAGGATCATTTTACCCGTGATTTTTGTTGCCACCGGCGTTTTGTTTTCCGGGGGTTCCTGCGGCTTTGCACCTGCTACGTCCTGCGAGTAGAAGTCGGCTTCGATCTTCTCGGTCAACTCCAACCGGGGCTTGTCCTGCGTGTGAGCGTAGGTGTCCATCAGGACAGATGCCGTTGCATGACCTGTGTTGCCCTGCACCGACTTGAAGTCACCGCCAGACTGCAACAGCTGGTAGGTGGCACTGGAGTGGCGCAGACCGTGGAACACGATCTTCTCAAACTCCGGGTGCTCTGCCCGCCACATACGATACCACTTTGTCAGAACGTCCGGGGCAATGGGTAAGCCGTCTGGTAAGCGGAACAGCTGACCGCAGTTGCTGTACTTTTCCGGGGCGCTCTGCTCGTCCTGCTTCATCTTTTCCAGCCATGCCAGAAGCTCCTCTTTCAAGGGCTTGGTCATGTACAGGATGCGGTTGGACTTTTTGGTCTTAGTCCGCTTGAGGATCAGCGAGGACTTGCTCCCCTCCCGTCTGTCCGGGAAGGTGTGGTAGATCTGGGTGGGGTCGATCTTGGACAAGGCGACCTTGTCGGCACGCTGCAGGGCTTTGTTCACCGAGATGGTTCCCCGTCCGTCTGCTGCATCAAAGTCGAGGTCTCCCGGCTGCAAGCCGAGGATCTCGCCCTCACGGAGCGAGAGAATCATGCTCATGTGCACCGCCAGATGCAGAGCGGGGTTCTCGATGGTCTGCAGCGCCGCCAACATGGTGCGCTCATCCCAGATGGTGCGTTCTTCGGTGTTGATCTTGGGGGCTTCACGGGGAGTAGGCGATTTGTGGATCAGATCCCAGTCAACGGCGTACGAAAAGGCGGTCTTCAGGAGCGTGTGGACTTCGTGAATGGACGTGCTGGATAACAGCCGTTTCTTCTGATTTTCCGTCAGCTCCTGCTTCTCGCCGTGAACGTACTGGCCGCAGGGGGTCTGGCTCAGGGTGGCGTAGAACTGCTCAATGTCGTAGGTGCGGAGGTCTTGCACCTTCCGCTTTCCGATATACGGCACGATGAGGTTCTGCACCATCGCCACAGATTGGGTGTAGGTCTTGGGAGACCACTTGTGTTTGCTGGACTGAATGGGGATCCACTTGTACAGCATCTCCTCGACCGTCATGGTGTCGGGCACGAGGAAGGTGCCATCCAGCAGTTCCTTCTCCACCGTGATCTTGCGCTCCTGCGCTTCGGCCTTGGTCTTGAAGGTTTCCCAGCCCTTGCAGGGCTTGCCAGCATGATCTTTGTAGTTGTATCGGACGGAATACGTGTTGCCACGTTTCATAATAGATGCCATAGATGTTCCCTCCCTCAGACCGCTGCAAACCAATCATCGAAGCTCTGCTTGCTTACCCGGATGCTGGTACCGAGGCGGATCACCTTGAAGTCTTTCGTGGTGTTGCACAGATTGTACGCAGCACGGTTGGAGATCGCCAACAGTTGGGCGATCTCCTCCACCCGGTAAACGAGCGGGGCGTGTCGGACGGTTTTGCTGGTCTGGTCAGAAGGTTCTACGGCAGGGGTTTCGGACAATTTCATTGTAGGGGATTCGGGCGCGATTTTCAAGTCCTCACGGGTCAGTTTGGCGGAATTTTTGCGGACATTCGTCATAGGCATGTCTCCTTTGCACTTCTCCAGACCCGGTGCAGCTCCGGTTGAGCTGCACCCTTGTGGGTCGGTAAATATGTAAGGGCCTGCCGCTCCTGACCCGAAGCAGCAGCCCCAAAAAGTGCGAGAACTTGAATTTACGCGCCCCACGCGCCCCAAACCACACAAAAGTACCTTCCTGTGCTGATTTTACAGGGCGCATGGCTGAATTGTATGCGCCCTCTTGGGGCGCATCTTGCCTTCTCTCCCGCCCTGCATCCGCCCGGAAAGGGCAGATACGCGCCCGGAGAAAACAACGATAACAGGTAAAAACAAATGCTTTGGGGCGCGTAGGGCGCGAGAATTTCACTTTTCGTGTGTTTTATGCCGCAGCAAAGGCGGGGTGGACGCATACGCCCCGGAAGCCGCGATACTTTCCCTCGATGTGCTTGGAAAAGGTCAGGCCATACTTCCCCGCATTTTTCAGCAGGAACTGGCTGAACTTCTTTTGCGGAACAGGCGATTCCAGATTATCCTCGCACCACTTGGTGTAGGCGCGGTAGAGATAGGTGGAGCGTTCCTCGGTGTCGGGCTTGAAGCGGACATACGCACTGGCCTGCATGAACTGGGTCAGGTTGTCGCTGTCCGCCATGGCTGCTTCAAGGTTCTGGATGGAGCGCTCGCTGATGGTAAACTGATAGCGGTTCGCCAGCAGACGGTGCAGCCCCTCCAGCATCCACAGCAGGATGCCGGGACGCTCCTCGGACAACTCTTCGATGAGGAAGGGGTTATCCACCCGGGCAGGGTCACGGTCTTTCACCGTGATGAGGATCTGTCTGCGCCAGAAGCCGTCGCTGTCATCGTGAGCGGCCACAAGGTTGCCATTGCCGAAGCAGATGAAACGAACGTACAGCAGACCTTGGACAGCCTGCTTGTTCTTTCGCTCGATGCACAAACGGTCCTCGGCGGTGACGATGGACTTGATGTTCCGTGTTTCGGGCAAAGCCACCATGTTCAGGTCGTCATCGACCATGACCAGCTTGTACTCCAGATTTGCACTGGCAAAGCGGTTCGTTTCGATGCGGAGGATGGATTCGGAGTGAGAGGCTTCCCCGAACAGCTTCTTCAGCAGCAAGCCGATGCGGGACTTCCCCTCGCCGCCCTTGCCGGTCATGACCAGCATCTTCTGCGCCTTGGTAGACGGGATCAGAAGATAGCCAAGGTATTCCTGCAAGGTCAGAATGTCCTCCGGGATCAGCAGACCGTCCAGAAATTCCAGCCACTTGGTCGGTGCGGGGGCATCGGGCTGGTATTCCACGGGGAGCCGGTTCAGGCAGAGTTCCTTTTCCGGCACAAATCCCTGCTCGTCCAGAAAGTAGGTTCCGTTCTGGAGATGGATGCGGTCAAGCTGGGGTTTCCATTCAGGGGTATAGGTTTCGATACGGAGTGCGTCCAGAACCTGCTTTTCCTTCTTGGCAAGGTTGTCGAGCACAAAGTCACGGAGGTCGCTGTGGACTTCGTAGAGCAGTGCGTCCTCGTCTACCTCGCCGTTCTGGTCGAACAGCTTCTGTTTCAGGCACATCATGGGGTGTTTCTCTAAAAGGTACTGGCAGTAAGCGGTTTCACGCACTTTGCCCTTGCTGTCTACCCAAGGGCATTCGCATTCTTCCTCTTCTTCCAGTTCGTCCTCATCACGCCAATCTTCGTTCCTCTTTTTCCAGTCGCTCATGCAATCCCTCCCAATACTTCCGTAGCTCGTTTTCGGTCTGCGGGTCCGGGAGCACCGAACAGTCCAGATAATATTCAACGATGTCAAGGTTCTTTATCGCTTCAAGGAAGCAGGGGTGAAGTTCTTCTGTGGGTGACTGCGGTGCGTATCGGACCCGCCAACGCTGCAGACAGCGGTAATAGTCCAGCAGCTGCTGCCGGACGGTGGGCGGTCTGCGGGGAGCAAGCCGCACCTTGCCGTCGGCAAGTGCCATGCCGAAATCGTTCTTCAACTTTTCCACAGCCTTATAGGGAGAAAGTTGAAAAAATCTGCCGACAAAATCGATCACATCGCCATCCGCCTGACAGGCGAAACAGTGGAAACGGCTATCCACCTTCATGCTGGGGTGCTTATCCCCGTGGAAGGGACAGCACATCATACCGTTCCGGTTTACGGCGAAGCCGTATAGCTCCGCTGCCTGCCGGGTCGAGATGGCGTTCTTTACGTCCGAAAAGACAGAGGTGCTACCCTCCGTCCCAATGGTTGGGGTACAGGCGAAAGGACGAAGCCCGGTGAGGGGCGTGGGTGAGGTTGGGTTTATTCACACATCGATCCGTCAGAGTGTTGTTCATTTGACCTCCTGCTGCGGTACGGCGTGGCTGCGCTCTTCCTTGCGGAAGAAGGCTTCCACGTTTTGTTGTGCGGTGCGGAGTTCACGCAGTTCGATCTGCGCTTTCTTGTAGCGGGTGTAGAAACCGTTTTTCTCCGAGGAAAGGGTCTGATATTCGGCATCCAGCTTTTTGAGGTCCGGCAGTGTCCTGAGCCCGTTGGCCTTGAAATAGGCGCAAGCGGCCTCGTACACAGCAAACTCTGCACGGTGCTGCTCCTTGAACTTGGCGGGATTCCGCACAGTCTGGAGCTTCTGTGCAAGAGGTTTGTACTGCCGATAGACCACAAGATGCCCGCGCAGCTCCTTGAGGGAGACCATGCGGGCATCCAGATCTTTGACCACCGCCAGTGCATCGTCGTGCTGGGTTTGCAGTTCGGCAATGCGCTGGTGCAGGGCATCTTCGCTGAGCAGCTTCTTCTCCTGCAAGAGACACAAGGTCTGCGACCAGCGTTTGAGGTTGAACTTTTTCGCCCAACGCTCATAGCCGATGCCCTTGCCCGCAGCAACGTTCGCCTGAATGTCAACCAGTTTCCTGATCTTATCCGGCTTCTGTTCGCTGCTGGGCTGGATGATGGCGGCAAGCTGGATGTTCTGGGAGAGGGCGGTCAGCACCTGCTCCTTTTCCAGCTTCTTGCTCAGCTTCTTGGCGGTGATGAACTTTGTCCGGCCGGGCGGGCAGTAGCTCAACCGGCCTCGGCTCTCCTTCACGGCGATGCCGTGTTCCTGTATGAGCAATGCAGAAAATTCCTCGAAGGTGGTGGTCTTGTTCAGCACGGAGTAGATCTGCTTTCGCAGTTTGTCCAGTTCGGTCTGATAGACGGTCTGGGTGGGCTGCTGCCCTTCGGCGGCAAGTTTGGCGTTGGCATGGTCGAGACGGCGTTGTCCGCGCCGCTGCGCCCAATACTCGCGTTCCGAAACATGGTCGCCTTGGGCTTCCAGCAGATTGATCTGATTCAGATCGGCTTGCTCGCACATCTCCATGACAGCGACACGGAGGTGCCGGAGCATGGCAGAGGTGCAGCGGTGCTTCTTGCCCGCTTCCCAGTCGCACGGCTTGTCCATGAAGGGCTGCCGTTCCACGGTGCGGACACGCAAGCTGCCGATGACGATGTGGACGTGGATGTTCCCTGCACTGTTGTGACCGTCCGGGTGGGTGCAGACGATGGCGGGATGACCGGGGAAGTTGTCCTTGCAGAACTGCAAGCCAAGGGCTTGCGCCCATTCCATGGTCAGGCCGTTCTCTACTGCGTCCTTCGGGTCGAAGCTCACAATGTAGTGATGGGTCTTCACGTCCTCCCGCCCGCCGTTCTTGCCGTACTTGCGATTGGCAATCAGGCAGGCCATAGCAAACGAGGATTCGCCGCACTCAAGGGTGTCGAGCAGGTACGAATCCCGCAGCTTGGGTCTGCCCTTCTCGTCCAGAATGGGCAGACCGGTGTATTCGTTGTGCTGAAAGGTGAGATAGCTTTCGGCGGCGGCATAGTTAGAGTTCTTCGAGCTTAAATGCTTGATGGTTGCCATACAGTTCACCAACCGTTTCTTCGGCTTTCAGCCGAAAGTTCGTGAGTGCGGACAGTTCCTCCAGAATTTGCGCCCGGAGCTGCTCGGTGTCTTTGCCGCCGGAGTTGAAGTGCCGTGCAAGCTGGTTGAGGTTGCTTCCCACCTTGCTGCACTGGGCAGACAAGGCGGCAAGCGCCGCCAGTGCATCCTCGCCGCCCTGCGCCACCACAACGGTGTGCTTGACATTCACGCCGTACAGGACGCGGCGGACGAGTTCGGACTGGGTGAGGTGGAGTTCTTTGCAGGCGTATGCGATCCGCAGTTTTTCTTCTGCGGTCACTCTGACCTTGATGATGTGTGTCTTTCGTTTTCGCGGCGTGTCATTGCGGTTCTTCTTTGCGTGTACGTTCGGACTTTTCATTTCAGCCATATTCGACCTCCTGTGAAAATGATAAATGCCCGCTCCGGGATGGAGAGGGCTATGTAATGCGACACGCCGCTTTCGCACCAACGGTGCGAAGCTAGAGCAGGGTTTGGGGAAGGCACTCCCCAACAAGGATGACTGAGTGGACAGCAATTTTTCAAGCATTGAAAATTTGTGGCCACAGGTCGATACTTGCTTTCGCCCTTTCCGTGCAGCACTGAAAATTTCAGAAGTCGAACCGCAATGCACGTTGAAAATTTTGCAGAGCAAAACGTGTGAAAAGGGCAAAGCCCCTGCTCATGGTCACCGTTCACACCGAACGCAGTTCCTGCCCCTGTTTTGCAGCGGCGTTGTCCGGCTCGCTCACAGAAAGTGTGAGGTCATGGCACAGTATCTCGTTCAGACGGCTTATGTAAGATTCAAGGTACAATATGAAGAAAGCCGGACGCAGTGCGGACACTACAACCTGCTTCTTTCAAGCACAAGAATAACACTTTGCGGTTGTGTAGTCAACAACCGAAAACAAATTTTGGAAGATTGAACAACTACATAAGATTTTATTTGTGAAAAAGAAAAATACCGCCCACGCAGCGCAGCGATGATTTTGTCGGATGAAGTAAGCGGCAAAATAGATCGGGTGTGTTGCGGGGCGGTAAAAATCTTCATGGGGAATAAATCCTCGCCGTTCTGTACTTTTCTACAAAATTGGTGGGATTTGCGATAAAAGGTATCATGGATTGCAGCGAGCGTCAAGATGGTTTTGCAAATTTTATTGCAGTAAAGCAGTGATAGTAGGACTTATGAAGCTGATTGAATACTTCTTTTATGGCATTGCGCGGTGTTGCTTTTGGATTCTTCCCGGCAGGGCACTGGAAAATGGGGTGCCCTGTGCAGCACGGGGCACATCCGTCACCTCGCACAAAAAAGAGATTGCAGGTTTTACTTGACAATTCGCGGAATATGCACTATCATAACCATGAGATGAATATAATGTTTATAACGATATACTCAATTTGAGGGTGAGGTATTCCATGGCGATCAATGATAGTGCTGTCGTCCCACTTTACCAGCAGGTAAAGGATGATATTCGTGCCGCGATCGAGAGCGGCAAGTACAAAACCAACGAGAAGATCCCTCCGGAGCCGGAACTGAGTGCAGAATACTCGGTCAGCCGCATCACGGTGCGTCGTGCCGTGGAAGAGCTGTGCGCCGAAGGGTATCTGGTCAAAATGCAGGGGCGGGGCACCTTTGTCAGTAAGCCCCGCATCCATCGTAAGTTTACCAGCGGCAGAGGTATTGCCAGCTTTACGGAGACCTGCAAAGAAAACGGCATGGTGCCGGGTGCACGGCTGTTGAACCGTCAGATCGTGCCGGTGCGTAAGGATGAAGAAGCCTTCTTCCATGTGGGTTCGGATGCGCTGCTCATCTATATCCAGCGTCTGCGCACCGCCGATGGTCAGCCGATATTTCTGGAGAATCTGTTCCTGCCTTACGAGCCATACAAGAGCCTGATGAGCGAGAACCTCAATGATGTTTCCATGTTTGAGGCCATTGAGAACATCTCCGGGCTGCACCCTGCAACCACTGCCCGTCAGCGCATTGAGGCAGTGCGAGCCACAGCAGAACAGGCACAGCTGCTCAACCTTTCGCTGGGAGAGCCGCTGCTGTATCTGAACGTCTACTTCCATGACCAATATGACCACCCCCTGTGCATCGGGCGGCAGTATTACATTGGAAACCGGTATATGTTTGAATTTTAAGGACAGTATTCTGTCCCCTAAGAGCGTCTCTTCCCTGCGGAAGAGACGCTCTTTTTGTCGTTCCAAGGAGAATTGTTGGTGAAACTGCTAAAATATAGAGGAAATGCTTTGTGCACGTCACCAAAGCTGAGATTATTTTAACAAAACCTCTTGACGTCTGCGTGAAATGTGGTACTATGTACATGACGATTATGACGTCTATGACGAGTAAGACGATACAGACGCCGAAGAGATGAAGGAAACACAAGAAAGGTCGTGGATGCGTATGAACCGAATCATTCTTGCTTCGCACGGAGGGCTGTCTGCCGGAATGAAGGACACCGTGCAGATGATCCTTGGCGAGTTGCCGAACCTTTATGCCATTGCCACCCTGCGGGATGAGACCGAGCCCATCACGGTGGCGGCACGCCGGCTGCTGGATGGCTTTGCAGCAGAGGATGCTGTGTACATCGTGACCGATGTGATGGGCGGCAGCGTGAACAACGAGATGCTGACCCTGCTGCCGGAGTATCCGGCTGTGCACCTGATCTGCGGCATGAACGCTTCTCTGGTGCTGACCCTTGCTTCCAACGACGAAGCCCTGACACAGGACGAACTGGCCGAGTGCATTGCAGATGCCAAGGCGCAGATTATTGATTGCAACCTGCTGCTGAAAAACGCAGCCCAAGATGAGGAGGATGACCTATGATCAAATTAGTACGTCTGGACTACCGTCTGCTGCACGGTCAGGTGGTATTCTCGTGGACCGGCCATGTGGGCGCACAGCGCATCATCGTGGTGGACGATGACGCCGCCAACGACGAGATGAAAAAGTCCGCCCTGCTGCTGAGCAAGCCTGCCGGTGTCCGGGTGAACATCTTCACGGTGGACAAGGCCGTCGCCAAGATGCCCAAGGTGGAGCAGCTGGACGAGAAGATCATGATGATCTTCGGCAACACTGCTGCCCTGCTCAAGTTCTGTCAGGCATACCCCAAGATCAAAGAGATCAACTACGGCGCTGTGGCTAACAAGCCCGGCTCCAAGGCCTTTGACCAGTCGGTGTTCCTGACCCCGGAGGAGCAGGCAGACACCCAGAAGCTGCTGGATATGGGCATTAAGATCTACAGCCAGCAGACCCCCACCTTTAAGGTAGTACCCATCGATCACACCTGATCGTAAGGAGATAAGAAGGAGGAATTGACCCATGTTTGTTACCGCACTGCTTCTGGGTCTGGTTGGCGTGTTCTGCATTCTGGACTCGCGCATTCTGGGCCGCATGAACTTCGAGCGTCCGCTCATCACCTGCACCATCGTCGGTGCGCTGCTGGGTGATCTGCAGACCGGCCTGACCCTTGGCGCATCCATCGAGCTGATGAGCCTTGGCATCGTGAACATCGGCGCAGCCGCACCCCCGGACATGAACATGGCTGCCATCATCTGCGCAGCCTTTGCCATCCTGACCGATGCGTCTGCCGAGACTGCACTGGCACTGGCCATTCCCATCGCTGTTCTGGGCCAGATGCTGGGCGTGCTGATGCGCACCATCCTGTCCAACCTGACCCACGTTGCCGATCAGGCCATTCAGGAAGGCAAGTTCCGCAAGGCATGGAGCATGCACATCGTCTGGGGCACCGTGCTGTACAGCCTGATGTACTTCATCCCCATCTTCCTGTCCGTCTACTTCGGCACCGATCTGGTGCAGAAGATCGTGGCTTTCATCCCTGCATGGCTGACCGATGGTCTGAACCTCGGCAGTAAGTTCCTTACCGCTTACGGTATTGCCCTGCTGCTGTCCACCATGCTCAACCGCGATCTGACCGTCTACTTCCTGCTGGGCTTCTTCTTTGTGGGCTATCTGGGTCTGGATGTCACCGCTGTGGCCATCTTCGCTGCAATTCTGGCTGTGATCCTGACCGGCCTGAAGTATGGCAAGGGCGCACCCGCCGCAGCCACTGCCGGTGCAGCCGCTGCCAATCCGGACTACGACCCGCTGGAAGATGACGACGATCTTTGATAGGAGGAAGCTGAAATGAGCAACGCAACCAAGACTGCAAAGCGCAGCGACTTCAAGAAATACTTCCAGTTCATGTGGCGCTCCCTGAACATTCAGGCCTCCTGGAACTACGAACGTCAGATGAACATGGGCTTTTTGTACGGCATCGCTCCCACGCTGGACGAGCTGTATCCCAACGAGAACGACCCCGAGCAGCTGGCGCACAAAAAGGAAGCCTACGAGCGCGAGATGGCGTTCTACAACTGCACCCCGCAGACCAGTGCCTTTACGCTGGGTCTGGCTGCCTCCATGGAGGAGCAGTACGCCGCCGACCGTGAGAACTTCAACCCGGAGACCATCAATGCCGTCAAGACCTCGCTGATGGGCCCCCTGTCCGGTGTGGGCGACTCCTTCTTCCAGGGCACTGTCCGCCTGATCGCGTTTGGTCTGGGCATCTCTCTGGCACAGCAGGGCAGCGTTCTGGGCCCCATTCTGGCCATGATCATCTCCATCGTCCCCTCTGTGCTGGTCACATGGTTTGCCGGTAAGCTGGGCTACACCATGGGCAGCAAGTACCTGACCAAGCTCAACGGCGGCATGATGGACAAGCTGATGTACGTCTGCGGCATCGTGGGCCTGATGGTCATCGGTGCCATGGTGGCAAGCATGGTGGGTCTGACCACCCCCATCACCTTCGCAAGCACCGGTCTGGTGCTGCAGGATGTGCTGAACAGCATTCTGCCGAACCTTCTGAACCTTGGCATCGTGATGCTGATGTACACCCTGATCCGCAAAAAGGTCAAGACCGGCTGGCTGCTGGGCATCTGCATCGTGGGCGGTGTTGCCATCAACGCCCTTGGTCTGTTGGTGTAACCGGGACTCCGGCTTACATAGATATCCGTACGCCTGTAATTTGTGATTCATCAGTACAAAAGAAAAAAATTTGGAGGATTGCATTATGTATAACATCGATCTGGCAAACGTCAAGTCCATCGTGGCAGACATCGTGGCAAAGCACAACGTGGAGAACGTGGCCTTTGTTGGCTGCGGCGCTTCCAAGGCAGAGCTGTACCCCGCAAAGTACTTCCTGTCCAACTGCAGCAAGAAGCTGCGTGTGGCACACTACACCGCCAATGAGTTCAACTACGATACCCCCGATTGGCTGGGCGACACCACCGTGGTCATCACCGCTTCTCTGGGCGGCAGCACCCCTGAGACCGTCAAGGCCAACAGCGTGGCAAAGGCTGCCGGTGCAACCGTTGTCAGCGTTACCCACGCTGCCGGTTCTGCCCTGACCAAGGAAGCTGACTACACCATCGTCCACGGCTTTGAGGCAAACTACGCCGCCAAGCTGGAAAAGATGGGCTACGTTCTGGCACTGGCTGTGGAGATCCTGCAGCAGGTGGAAGGCTTCGACAAGTACGACAAGATGATCGAGGGCCTGACCAACGTGTTCGAGGCTGCCGAGAACGCTGCCAACTCTGCCCGCAAGTCTGCCAAGGAGTTCGCTGAGAAGTACAAGGACGCTCCCGTCGTCTACGTCATGTCCAGCGGTGCTTCCATGGAGGTTGCTTACTCCACCTCCATCTGCCTGATGATGGAGATGCAGTGGGTCAACTCCGGCTCCTTCCACAGCGGTGAGTTCTTCCACGGCCCCTTTGAGATCGTGGATAAGGACGTGCCCTTCATCCTGCTGATGAACGATGGCAAGACCCGTCCCGTGGATGCCCGCGCACTGACCTTCCTGCACCGCTTCGATGCTCTGACCACCGTTGTGGATGCAAAGGATTACGGTCTGGGCAATGCTGTGGACAGCAGCGTCATCACCTACTTCAACCCGCTGATGCACACCGCTGTGTTCCGCGTCTATGCTGAGGAGCTGTCCTACGTCCGTCAGCATCCGCTGACCCTGCGCCGCTATATGTGGAAGCTGGAGTACTAAGCGTTCAACCGGGATCAATAGACCCATGCTTGGGGGGAGGGGCTTGCCCCTCCCCCTTTTTTGATGAAGAGGGAAATGAAGAATGATTGAAGCAGTGATTTTTGATATGGATGGGGTGCTGGCGGATACGGAATATTACTACGAGAACCGCCGCAAAAACTTTCTGCTGGAAAACGGCATCCCCATCCCGGAGGGCAACTTCATCGGCTCCAACGAAAAAGCCATCTGGGAGGCCCTTGTTCCCAACGACCCTGTGCGCCGTCAGGAGATGCTGATGGCTTACCGGGAGTACCGCAAGGCTCGCCCCACCCCCTACGGCAAGCTTACCGACCCGCAGGCAGAGCCGCTGATGAATGCGCTGCGCGGCCGTGGGCTGAAGGTGGCGGTGGCGTCCTCCAGCGCAGCACCGGATATCATGAAGATGCTCACGGAGGGCGGTCTGAAAGCGATGGTGGATTTTGCCTTCAGCGGCGAGGACTGTGCCGCCCATAAGCCCGCGCCGGACATCTATCTCAAGGCGCTGACGGCACTGGGATTGACGGCAGATAAGGCCATTGCGGTGGAGGATTCTCCCACAGGCATAGCCTCCGCAAAGGCGGCAGGCCTGAAGGTGCTGGCGCTGAAGCCCCGCCACGGCGAGCCGCTGGACCAGTCCGCCGCAGACTGCATCATCACCCGGCTGATGGATGTAAAGGAGCATCTGGACTGAGATGGAAGCACTTAAGGAGAACCTTTGCAGAAGGATGGCCCCCGCCCAACTGTGGAAGGACGCGCGCTTTTTTCTGCTGCTGAATCTGGGACTTATCATCCTTGCAGTAGCGCTGAACTTTTACTGGGCCCCCAACCACTTTGTATTTGGCGGCACCACTGGCCTTTCCATTGTTCTGGCCACCTGCTTTCCGGCTCTGAGCGTCAGCACCTTTATGTGGATCACCAATGCGGTGCTGGATGTGCTGGGCTGCATTTTTCTGGGCATAAAGACCATGGGCTGGACGCTGTACTCCTCCTTCATGCTCAGCTTTTATTCCAGCGTGTGCGAAAAGCTGTTTCCTATGACCCAGCCTTTGACGGATGATACCCTGCTGGAACTGTGCTTTGCGGTGCTGCTGTCGGCCATCGCCAGCGGCATTGTGTTCAACATCGGGGCATCCACCGGCGGCACCGAGATCGTGGCGATGATCTTACACAAGTACATCAAGGTGGAGATCGGCCGTGCCCTGCTGCTCAGCGATATCGGCATTGTACTGTTTGCGGCTTACCTCTACGGCCCGCAGACCGGGATGTACTGCGGGCTGGGACTCATCGGGCGCAGCACCATCGTGGATACCGCCATCGAGAGCCTGAACCTCCGCAAGGTGTGTACGGTCATCACCTCAAGGCCGGAGTCCATCCGGCGTTTCGTTACGGAAACATTGGGGCGCACAGCGACCCAGCAGGACGCCACCGGCGTGTACACCGGCGAGCCCCGCACCATGATCATGGTGGCGCTGACCCGGCGGCAGGCAGGGCTGCTGCGGGATTTCCTGCGCAGGGAGGACCCAGAGGCTTTTCTGACCATCGTCAACTCCAGCGAGATCATCGGCAAGGGATTCCAGTCGGTCTGAAAACGCAGAATGCCCGCCCACCTGTGGAAAACCACGGTGGGCGGGCATCATTTACATGGTAAATGGCTATTTGCGCTGATTTTACGCTGACTTTCCGGGATTTACGCTGAATTTACGCTGAAAAACGCGCAATCGTGCGAACATAGCGCGAATAAATCCAGCTGACCGCGAATAAACCGCGAACAAAAATCGCACGGGCGTGCATTCTTCATACGTAGAAAGATGCAATGCAAAAGCGAAAAACTGCAAAAATAAACTGTAATACGATTGAATTTCGGAAAAGTGAAATCGCACGCTGGAATGCACGCGTGCAATGTTGCCTGAATAAAAGTCAGCGATAAAAACGCGCGCCGCGCGATTAGCAGTTTTGCCGCGCGATTTCTAAGGCTCAATCTTCCAGCCTGCCGTGGTCGCAGCCGAGGGAAAGATAGTGCTCTATCTCCCCTCTCAGCACCATCTGTGCATACTCCAATGGCTTATTATACAGCAGCCAGTCCAGCTCTGCCCGCTGTGCCGGGGTGTTGCCGTACTCGTCCTCCACGGCGATGCAGTCGATGGCAAGGATGGTGCCATCCTCGAACCGGGCTTCCACCCGGTTGGTGTCCATGTTGTAGTGGCAGGAAAGCAATTTGTTCATGGTGAACCTCATTTCTATATCAAATCTATATCAAACGGTACCTGTTCGGATGTCCTAAACCCTGCCATAGAACCGATGTGTCATGTAAGATTGTTGTTTGGATAAAATTGGGAAATTTTGCACAATCAATACCGTTGAAATCCAGCTTTTGGGGCTGTGCGAAACAGTCTGTTTTGCCGGGCTGATTTTGGCTCTGCACACTTTTGCACATTTTTTGCACATCGCAAGGATGGATAACAGGTGCAAAGACGTGCAAGCAATGCAAAGGATGCAATAGAATAACAATGGCAAAACAACGGTGATTCGATTAAAATGACGCTCTAGCGTCAAATGATGAAATGGACAAAATGTGCCATTCGGTTCCTACGAATCAGTAGGCCGGGGGTTCGAGTCCCTTCCATCGCACCAGAAAATGCCGTGAAATCGAAAGATTTCATGGCTTTTTTGTTTTGCAAGCCATGGCTGCACGGTTTCTGCACGGTTTTTGCACGGTCGGTGTTATCCATGTCCGATGATGTAGGGCGCTGTATTGCATTGCAATCAGTGCCCTTTTTTGCATCAGGTGAGCAGGGCTAAGCGGAGCTTTGCCTTCATTTCCGGGTCGGCATCCTTGAGCAATTCCAAAAGAGCCGTCATGGAGATGGTCGGTTCGCCTGCGGCGGGTACAGCCTGCGGGCTGGTGGTGTCAGGCTTGGCATAGAAGCCGCTTTCAAACTTCTTGCCCAGCTCCACACGGGAGGACTGTTGGATATGGGCGTAGGTGTTCACCAGCATATCCGCACTGGCGTGTCCCGTGGTCCCCTGCACCGCCTTGATGTCGCCGCCGGAGATCATCAACTGGTAGCTGAAAATAAGCAAAGCCCACAAGCTGGATATAAAATCCGGTCTGTGGGCTTTACCATATCAGGAGTAATATTTCTGTGTGTGGTTGCCGGGACGAGGGGCTTCTGGAACTCAACGGCAAGACCTATATGCTGTCCCTCAAGGTCTACGAAACGGTGAAAACCGATGTGGCCTATGTGCAGGATAAGACGGTCAGCCAGATTCAGGCAAAGGATCGGATTCTTGAATATCTGAAGCATAAGCCGTCGATTACGAATCAGAAAGCACAAGAGCTGTGTGGGTTTAATAAGAATCAAACCTATTATATCCTGCACCAGATGTGCAAGGACGGCATCTTGCAGCCTGATGGCGTAGGCCGAGGAACGAAGTACAAAAGCGTGAAGTGAAAATTTACGCTGACTTTTACGCTGAAAGTTTGATTTGCGCTGAATTTACGCTGAAAAACGCGCGCCGCGCGATTAGCATTTTTGCCGCGCGTTTTCTGTGGCTCAATCCTCCAGTCTGCCGTGGTCGCAGCCGAGAGAAAGATAACGCTCTATCTCCCCTCTCAGCACCATCTGTGCATACTCCAGTGGCTTATTATACAGCAGCCAGTCCAGCTCCGCCCGCTGTGCCGGGGCGTTGCCGTACTCGTCCTCAATGGCAATGCAGTCTATGGCAACAGCAGAGCCATCTGCGAACCGGGCTTCCACCCGGTTAGTATCCATGTTGAAGCGGCAGGCAAGCAATTTTGTCATAATAGTATCCCTCCAAGACTTGATTTTTGGCGTGCGGTCACTCGAACCAATGCCGTCAAGTCGTTGTCGGATGAAGAAGTTTTTTGGTTTGTCTGGGAGTAAGTGTACGGGCGGCTTTGCTTATTCTATCAGTGGCACCCGCCCCCGCAGTGGGAGCCGCAGTTGCGGCCCTCGTCGTGGTCGTGGTGGGTGCAGTGGATGTCCGGGTCGAAGACCAGCTTTCCGGCCAGATAGTCGGCCACAGCGGCGTCTGCGGCGCCGGAAAGGCCGCCGAACAGCTGGATGCCTGCCTGCATCAGTGCTACCTGCGCACCGGTGCCGATGCCGCCGCAGAGCACGACATCTGCGCCATGCTGTACGAGAAAGCCCGCCAGTGCGCCGTGGCCCTGACCATTCGTCGGGATGACCTCGGTGCGCAGGAGCTGGCCGTTTTCGGCCTCATAGAACTTGAACTGTGCGGAGCGGCCAAAGTGCTGGAACACCTGACCGTCTTCGAACGGGACTGCGATTTTCATGAGAATGTCTCCTTTACTGCTTGTTTTGTACAGCCTCCCGGATGCTCTTTGCCAGCTTTTTGGCGTCCAGAGGCTTGACGAGACGGCCATTCATACCGACCTGATGGCAGGACTGGGCGCACTCGTCGGAGGCCTGTGCCGTCATGGCGAGGATGGGAACGGTGGCGGCGTCGGGCCGGTCGAGAGCGCGGATGGCCCGGGACGCCTCGAAGCCGTCCATCACCGGCATCATCACATCCATGAGGATGGCCTGATACCCGCCCGGCGCACTGGCGGCAAAGCGCTCCACGGCTTCCCTGCCGTTCCATGCCTTGTCCACCGCTGCGCCCTGACTGGTGAGCTGGAACTCGGCCACTTCCATGTTGATGTCGTTGTCCTCCACCAGCAGGATGTGCATCCCGTCCAGCCGCCCGTTGTCGGTGGGCTTGAGCTGGGGCTTTGCGGCGGCGTTCTTGTCCAGCAGGAAGGGCAGCTGGAAGGTGAAGGCAGTCCCCTCCCCCAGCTGGCTCTCGGCAGAGATGCTGCCGCCCATCTGGCTGACCAGCTCCTTGACGATGGACATCCCGAGGCCGGTACCTCTGTACTGGGTGCGGGCGTCGGCGGACTCCTGGGTAAAGGGCTTGAACAGCTGGTTCTCCACGAAATCCCGGCTCATGCCGATGCCGGTGTCCGTGATGCGGAACTCGTACCACACGGTGGTGCCGTCGCAGGAGAGCTCCCTGGCGTAGGTGTCGATGGACCCGCCGGGCTTATTGTACTTGATGGCGTTGCTGAACAGGTTCACCATGATCTGCCGCAGCTTGAGGGAGCTGCCCACGAGGGCGGTGTGCTGGACGTTCTCCCGGTGGCGGCGGTGGGTCAGGCCGTCCTTTTCTATCTGTGCCTCCACCAGCGACGAGACGTCGTGCAGCAGCACCTCGATGTCAAAGGGCTCCTGTTCTATCACCATCTGCCCGGCTTCCAGTTTGCTCATGTCCAGCACGTCGTTGACCAGTGCCAGAAGATGGTGAGCGGAGAGGTCTATTTTATCAAGGCAGCTGTCCACCTTCCGGGCATCGTCCCGGTTGGAGCGGAGGATGTCCAGCATACCGAGAATGCCGTTGATGGGGGTGCGGATGTCGTGGCTCATCCGGTTCATGAAGGCGGTCTTGGCTTTGCTGGCCGAGTCGGCTTCTTCAAAAGCTTCTTGCAGGCGCTGATTCTCGGCCTGCTCCTGTGCATGGAAGACGGAGGTATCCCGGAAGAGGATGATACCGTGGATGACCGGCATCTCCCGCCCGGAGGCCGCATCAAAGACGGTATCCTGCGCCATGAGGACGGTCTTCTGGAGCCAGACCGGATCGCCGCAGGAGGTCTGCTCCCGGTACTCCACTGTCACGTGCTTGAAGCCCGAGTGGAAGCGCTCCAGCAGTTTTGACGCCGTGTCCACGATGCGGTAGTTTTCCAGCGTCTCAGGAGTGACGAAGTGACGGCGCTGGGCGCAGTAGTCGTCGTAGGAGCAGGGCAGCGTCATCTGCAGATCGAACTGCCGCAGCGCGGTAGTCCGGTAGAAGATCTGCTCGAGCTGGCCGTGGGTCAGGTCCACAGTGAACAGGGCGTCGTTTGCGTCGATGAGGGCATCCACATAGTTGTCGTTTTCCAGCAGGGAGTGCTTCATCTGCTCGTAATACTGGGTCAGGGGCTGGCGTTCGTCGAAGGCGGTGCTCTTGTCCCGGAAATACTCGAAGCCCACGAGGAAGTGGTGCAGCCGCCCATGGAGGTCGGCGTCGCAGAACAGGAGGGTCAGCCGTCCGCGCTGGGTCACGCCGTCGGTCTCAAAATCCAGCGCAAGCTCCTGCTTGGGGTGCTCAGCACTGAGGGCGGCAGACAGCGTGCTCAGCTGCAACGCTTCCCGCATCGTCTTGCGGGTGGCGGAGGTGGCGTACTCGTCCACGATCTGCTCCACTGCACCCGAATAGCTGCCGTTGTCAGCAAGGAAAAAGCCCGCTGAGGTGCGCAGGACGCGGTACTGGTCCAGCAGGGCGTCGCAGTAGAGGCAGTTCGAGAACTGATACCCATGGGCGTTGACCCACTGCAGAAGCTGCTGGTTCTGCAGTTTCCGGGCCTCGGCCTCCTCGCGATTTGCACGGTTTTTGTCCACATACATATTCTTGTCGGCGTGGCGGAACAGCTCCCGCAGGGTGCTGCCCTCGAAGTCGCTGGCGATGGCGCAGCCTGCCGCATAGCTTAGGGGCATCTCGGGGTGCTGGCGGGAATACTCTGCCGCCTGTGCCCGGATGCTGCGCAGCACATCTTGTGCGCCGTCCCAGTCCACGCCGTAGAGGATAGCGATGAACTCGTCGCCGCCGTCGCGGCCCACGAAGTGCTGGGATGGCACGGCCAGACGCAGCTGTTCGGCAAAGGAGCGGATGTACTCGTCGCCCTTGTCGTGGCCGAGGTTATTGTTGACGGTGCGCAGATTGTTGAGGTCAAAGACGCAGAGCGCCGTGTTCCCGTCCGGCGGGTCGGGCGCGTCCAGGAGCTCTTCGCACTTGTTCTTGTTGGGCAGGCCGGTGGCCTCATCGAGGTAGACTTTGCGCTGCAGAATGCGGTTCATGGCCGCGTACCGCAGGGCCTTGAAGATCTGATAACCGAACAAAAGCAGCAGCCCCACGATGTCCGCGAGGACGACTTTTTCCAGAAAGTCAAGGGCCGTGGCCCGCTTCTGGGAGTAGACCTCGGCCAGGTTGGTGGCCTCGTCGCAGGTCTGGAAGAAATGCTCGCTCTTGGCGATGATGGCTGTCTCGGTGTAGCCGCGCTGACGGACAAGGATGAGCTCGTTTCTCAGGTCGTCGAATTCGCTGGAAAGAGCGGTCATCTTGGTCTGAAAATCCGCGTTGTCCAGCCGCACCAGGTCCAGCTCGCTGCTGCCGAAGCGGAGGCCTTCGATGTAGGAGGCCACATCGCCGAGGAGATCATCTTCCGGCGTGCCGGAAATTTCGAGCTTGACGATGCGCTGGGTCTTGCCGCGCACGAGGCCGGCGTAGTTGACGACGCGGGCCGTACCCTGTATCTTGCCCACCAGCACGAGGGCAGCGAAAAACAGGCTGATCAGGATGGCTGTGAGAAGGACGGTGAAAAGCTGGATGATATGCCCGAACCGGGAAGAATCATTCTTCATGATGCAAACTCCATTCATAGCGCAGGAAATCAGTCGTTTCCCCACTATTATAATGTATTTCAGAGAGCGCTTCAAGTTTGGAAACGGCTGAGAGATCAAGCCGAGTTATGACGGGGTTTATTGATATTTGTCAGATGATATGTTGAAATTTCACAAGTGGTGCGGGTCTGCTGCGGCTCATAGTTCTCCGCATTCGAGCTTTCTGCGCACCTCGTGGAGCGAAGCACACTCGCAGGTATAGATCCTGCGCATCTCGTCGGTGGCGGGCGAGAGGTCGGGGACCATCACGGTGACAAAGCCCCCTGCCGCGCCGGCCCGGACGCCGTTGTAGCTGTCCTCGAGCACCATCGTCTTTGCAGGCTCGGTGCCGAGTTTCTGCGCCGCCAGCAGGAAGATGTCCGGCGCGGGCTTGGAGCGGGTCAGGTGCTCGCCCGAGATGACGGCCTTGAAGTAATGGCCGAGGCCCCAGTGTTCCAGATGTCCCTCGATGACGGTCATGGGGCTGGAAGACGCCACCGCCATGGGGATGTGATGTTCGTCCAGCCAGGCCAGAAGCTCATCGAGGCCGGGCATTTTGGGGACAGGCTTGTTGAAGGCTTCATAGGCCAGCCGGTACAGCTCCTCCACGATGCCCATGGCGGGGCAGTCCTCGCCGTAGAAGCGCCGCAGCACATCGCAGCTGCCGGCCTTGGTGGTGCCGCGGGCAGCCTGCGAGAGGCCATCCTTGCAGGGCAGGCCGAATTTTGCCAGTGCCGGCTCCCAGCAGATGTTCCAGATGCGCTCGGTGTCGAACATCAGCCCGTCCATATCAAAAATAACACCCTGTATCATAACGCAAGCTCCTTTTGGCGAAAAATCTACATACATACTTTATTGTACCATGTTTTTCCGCTTTTGAACACCGATAAGGTCATAATTTGTGGCAACTTGACTGCCCCAAAGATGAAACATTTTTCGGTTGCTTGCAAATCCGTTTCACGGCATTATAATAGAAAACAACATTCGGCATATTTGGCGCAGGGCGTGCAGCCCGCGCGGCGCTGTGTGAGATCAGAAAAGAGGGAAATTTATCATGTTGGACATCAAGATCACTCGTACTACCTGCCCGAAGGAAAAGCCGCAGGACGAGTCTAAGCTGGGTTTTGGCAAGAAGTTCACCGACCATATGTTCGTTATGGACTACACCGAGGGCGAGGGCTGGCATGACGCCCGCATCGTCCCCTACGCACCCTTCCAGCTGGACCCTGCTACGGTTGTGTTCCACTATGCACAGGAGATCTTCGAGGGCATGAAGGCTTACCGCACTGCGGATGACACCATCCAGCTGTTCCGCCCCGAGTGTAACGCAAAGCGTATGCAGGACTCTGCTGACCGTCTGTGCATCCCCAAGATCCCTGTTGAGGATTACATCCAGGCCGTCGAGGCTCTGGTGGATGTGGAACGTGACTGGGTGCCTCACTCTGACGGCGCTTCCCTGTATATCCGTCCCTTCGTGTTCGCAAACGATGTGGGTCTGGGCGTCCACGCTTCCAAGCACTACATCTTCTGCATCATCTGCGCTCCGTCGGGCGCTTACTACGCCGAGGGCATCAACCCCGTGCGCATCTACGTCGAAGACGAGTACATCCGTGCCGCTCCCGGTCTGACCGGCTTCACCAAGTGCGGCGGCAACTACGCTGCTTCCATCAAGGCCGGCGAGCTGGCTGAGGAGCAGGGCTACGCTCAGGTGCTGTGGCTGGACGGCGTCGAGAAGAAGTACGTCGAGGAAGTCGGCAGCATGAACATCATGTTCAAGATCGACGGCAAGGTCTACACCGCCGCCACCGTCGGCACCGTCCTGCCCGGCGTTACCCGCCGCAGCTGCATCGAGCTGCTGAAGGACTGGGGCTATGAGGTCGTCGAGGGCAAGCTGGCCATCGCCGACATCATGCAGGCTGCCCGCGACGGCAAGCTGGAAGAGGTCTTCGGCACCGGCACCGCCGCTGTCGTCTCCCCCGTCAAGGAGCTGGTCTGGAAGGGCGAGCACGCTTACATCGGCGACGGCAACATCGGCCCTGTCACCCAGAAGCTCTATGACACCATGACCGGTATGCAGTGGGGCAAGATCCCCGATACCAAGGGCTGGATCGTCCCTGTGGAGAAAAAGTACTAAGAGCTGAAAGGCTTATAAACGCCGCCCGGCTGTACGCCCGGCGGCGTTTGCTGTATCCGGTGCGGATTGCAATTCTCTGCCGCGGGTGATACACTTAAAGTACACCTGAAAAACGAGAGGGAATGAGAAGATGATAAAGAAGTGGAGCATCCGCTACCCCGCTGTGGGCGGCGAAGAAGAGCGTCGGGCCTATGTCTATCTGCCCACCATGTACGAGGCTGACCCTGACCGGCGGTATCCGGTGCTGTATATGTTCGACGGGCAGAACGTGTTTTTCAACGAGGACGCCACCTACGGCAAGAGCTGGGGCGTGGCGGATTATCTGGACTACACCGATACGCCCCTCATCGTGGCGGCGGTGGAGTGCAACGCCGGTGCTAATAATGAGCGTCTGGTGGAGTATTCGCCCTACCGCTTCGACGATAAGCAGTACGGCCACTTCGACGGCAAAGGCAAGGACACTCTGAACTGGTTCGTCCACGAGTTCAAGCCCTACATCGACGCCAACTACCGCACAGAGCCCGACCGGGCTCATACCTTCATCGGCGGCAGCTCCATGGGCGGCCTCATGAGCCTGTACGCTCTTTTGCAGTACAGCGATGTGTTTGGCCGTGCGGCGGCGCTCTCGCCCTCGCTGTGGGTGGCTCCGGAGGCGCTGACGGCGCTGGTGGGCCGCTGCAAGCTGGCCCCGGGTACCGTGCTCTACATGGATTACGGCTCCAGAGAGATGGGCAACCACGACGGGATGCGGAAGGGCTTCGGCGAGATGTGCAGCAAGATCTTTGCCCGGGGCATCAACCTGACGGCCCGCGTCGTGCCGGGCGGCAACCACAGCGAAGCCAGCTGGGAAAAGCAGCTGCCCTTTGTGTTCCACACCCTGATGTACGAGCTTGATTGAACCAAATTGAGGAGGAAAGCATATGGAGATGCAGTATTTCAAGGAATACAGCCCGGCGCTGGGCCGGGAGATGGAGTGCAAAGTCTACGGACACGGGGGACGGCCCATGCTGTACATCCCCTGTCAGGACGGCCGCTTCTTCGACTTCGAGGACTTCCACATGGCTGACACCCTTGCACCCTGGATCGAGTCGGGCCAGCTCATGGTCATGTCCATCGACACGCTGGACAAGGAGACCTGGTCGGACACCAATGGCGACCCTTACTGGCGCATCCGCCGGTATGAGCAGTGGCTGCATTATATCGTGGATGAGGCTGTCCCCAAGCTGCGCTATCTGTCCAAGGAGCGCAACGGCTGGGATGACCTGCCCGGCGTCATCGCCTTCGGCTGCAGCCTCGGCGCGACCCATGCGGTCAACCTTTACCTCCGCTGGCCCGACATCTTCTGCGGCTGTCTGGCCCTCAGCGGCATCTACACCGCCCACTACGGCTTCGGCGACTACATGGATGAGCTGGTGTATATGAACTCTCCCGTGGACTATATGCACAACTTCCCGGAGGATCACCCCTATATGGAGCTGTACCGGAACCAGAAGGCTGTCATCTGCTGCGGTCAGGGCGCATGGGAGCAGCCCGACACCACCTGGATGCTCAAGCGCATCTTTGAGGCAAAGAACATCCCTGTCTGGGTGGACCTGTGGGGTCACGACGTCAAGCACGACTGGGATTGGTGGTATAAGCAGGCGGTTTATTACATGCCGTATATTTTAGGGTGAAAGAAAACCTCTCCGTCACGCCTACGGCGTGCCACTGCCCGGGTTGCGGCTCCCAGCATCTGCTTCGGCCCTTGGTGCGGGCCTCGCATCCTGCTGGCCGCGGCCCCAACAGCGACTCCCTGTTTCCGCCGCTGGCGGCGGTCGTCGTTGTTGCTCCTAACGAGGGGAGGCTTTGGCATAACGGAAAGCTTCATCTCTTCGCCAGTGGCTCCCCCTCTGGGGGAGCTGTCACCGAAGGTGACTGAGAGGGTTATAGAGGATATTCAAGGAAAGAAGACGCGAAATTATGCAGAATTTTATTTTTATCTCCCCGAACTTCCCGACGAACTACTGGCAGTTCTGCCGGGAGCTGAAGAACGACGGCATGAACGTGCTGGGCATCGGCGACCAGCCCTACGATGAGCTGAAGCCGGAGCTGAAGGACAGCCTGAACGAGTACTACAAGGTCGGCAGCCTCGAGAATTACGACGAAGTCTACCGCGCTGTGGCCTTCTTCATCTTCAAGTATGGCCGCATCGACTGGCTGGAGTCCAACAACGAATACTGGCTGGAGCGGGATGCTGCCCTGCGCACCGACTTCCACATCACCTCCGGCTTCCAGACCGAGGATATGCCCCGCATCAAGTACAAGAGCAAGATGAAGGAGTACTACCAGAAGGCCGGCATCGCCACCGCCCGCTACCACATGGTGGACGATCTCAACGGCTGCAAGGCTTTCATCAAGCAGGTGGGCTATCCCGTGGTGGTCAAGCCCGACAACGGCGTGGGCGCTTCCGATACCCACAAGCTGTCCAATGACGAAGAGCTGAAGACCTTCCTCGCCTACAAGGCCGAGAAGCACCCGGACGTCTCCTACATCATGGAGGAGTTCGTCCACGCCGAGGTCAACAGCTACGACGCCATCATCGACGCCTCCGGCAACCCCATCTTTGAGGCCGGCAATGTCAGCCCCGTGTCCATCATGGACATCGTGAACGACAACGACAACTCCATCTATTACATCATCAAGGACCTGCCCGAGGACACCCGCGCCGCAGGCCGTGCCGCCGTCAAGAGCTTCGGCGTCAAGAGCCGCTTCGTCCACTTCGAGTTCTTCCGGATGACCGAGAACCAGGCCAGCATGGGCGAAAAAGGCCGGATCGTGGCCCTCGAAGTCAATATGCGCCCCTGCGGCGGCTTCACTCCCGATATGATAAACTTCGCCCGCTCCACCAACGTCTATAAGATATGGGCCGACATGATCGCCTTCGGCGGCACCGATATGCCCGTGGGCGAGCACTACTACTGCCCCTTCGTCGGCCGCCGCGACGGTAAGAACTTCGTGTACAGTCATGAGCAGATCATGCAGAAGTACCAGAAGAACATCAAGATGGTGGACCGCATCCCCGACGCCCTCTCCGGCGCGATGGGAAACCAGATGTACGTCGCCACCTTCTCCACCCGCGAGGAGATGGAGCAGTTCTACTCCGATGTTCTGGCCGTCACCGACGGCGATGCTGCCGCCGCACAGGCCGCGCTTTCCCAGGTGCTGGCTCTGGGCGAGCCCACCAAGGCTCTGACCCCGAAGCCCAACCTCAGCCCGGCGGTCAAGCCCACCACTGCTGTGACCAAGACCCCCACCCGTGCCGTCACCAAGACCGGCCGCAAGGGCCGGAAGTGATTTCCACAAAAACTTTACAAACCGCAGCCGCAGAGAGAAATAAACGCCTCTGCGGCTGTTTTTTGACATGAGGGCAAATGTGATGATTGACAGTGCCCCGGAAAAAGTTGTAAGATAATGCAAATGCAAAAGAGGAAAACGCCTTTGCAAAATGAGCTGAAAGACAGGAGAATTTTCTATGAAGCTGTATCAGAAACTTACTTCTCTGCTGGTGGCTGCAGTGATGGCTGCCGTGCTGATGCCGGTGTGCATGGCTGCTCCCGGCGACTCCGTTGAGACCCGCATCAACAACGCGCTCGCACAGCGCACCGGCGCAGAGCTGTATCAGGAGATCGTCACCACTGCCCCCGATGGCACCACCCAGACCATGATCGCAGCCCGCAGCAACGGCAACGCTTACATCAAGATGGATATGGGCGACGTCGGCAGTCTGGTCTATATCCTGAAAGACGGTCAGGGCTATCTGGTGGACGATGCATCCAAGATGGCCGTCAAGGGCGAAGTACCCACTGTGAGCATAAGCGAGGAAGTCTCCGCTGACAAAGGCGAAGCACAGGAGATCCCCTGCACCGTGACCACCGTGAATGTGAACGGTCAGGACTGCGAGGCCCTGTCCTACACTGTCACCGATGCCAACGGTCAGACGGCCACCGTTTCCTACTGCCTGGTCGGTGATGACCTCAAGTATGTCGTTACCGATGCTGCCGAGGGCCGCACCATCGTGGAGTACCGCGTCACGAGCACCACTGTGGACCAGAATCTCTTCAACATCCCTGCGGATTATCAGATCCTGACGCAGGCAGAGTTTGAAGCGGCACAGGCCAACCACTGAGAAAATTTTCTGTAGAATATGGGAGCTGCTGCGTCATGCGGCGGCTCCTTTTTGTTGTCCGCCGCCCGGGAATGTGCTATACTGTGTGCAATAGAATGCATGAGAGAATGAGGAGAATTCCTATGAAAATACCCGCAAACGGCTTTACCCACGCAGGCAAGTTCCACGCTGACGACGTGTTCGCCACTGCCCTGCTCCAGATCCTCCGCCCGGATATTAAAATAACCCGCGGCTTCGTGGTGCCGGATGACTTCGATGGCATCGTGTATGACATTGGCTTTGGCATGTTCGACCACCATCAGGAGCCCCGCGAGACCCGCCCCAACGGCATCCCTTACGCGGCCTTCGGCCTGCTGTGGCGGGTACTCGGCCCCGGCCTTGTAGGCGAGCGTCAGGCCCGGCTCATTGATGAGAACTTCATCCAGCCCCTCGATCTGAACGACAATACCGGCGAGCAGAACAGCCTCTGTGACGCCATCGGCTTCTTCAACCCCGTGTGGGACTCGAAAGAGGACCAGGACGCCTGCTTCTTCAAGGCGGTGGCTGTGGCAAAGCAGATCCTGGAGAACCAGATCGAGAGCGCCAACGCCGTCAACCGCGCCGACGAGAAGGTCCAGCAGGCATACAAAAACTCCCGCGACGGCATCGTGGTGCTGCCCTGCTATCTGCCCTGGAAGAACGGCCTGTACAAGACCGACGCCCTTTTCGTCATCTACCCCAGCCAGCGGGGCGGCTGGAGCGCCCAGTGCGTCACCGACCACAAGACCAAAAAGCCCAAGCTCCCCTTCCCTCAGAGCTGGGCCGGCCAGCCGCAGGAGGTCATCGAGCAGAAGAGCGGCATCGAGGGCATCAGCTTCTGCCACGCCAGCCGTTTCCTCATCACGGCCAAGGACAAGGAGACGGCCCTCGCCGCCTGCCGTCAGGTGCTGAAGAACAATGGCCGCATCTGAGAAGCCGGAAAAGACAGCTTACGTCTACATGGTGCGCTGCGCGGGCGGCCAGCTCTATACCGGCTGGACGAACGACCCGGAAGCCCGCCTCAAGGCCCACCAGAGCGGCAAAGGCGCAAAGTATACCCGCACCCATACCGCGCTGGGCTTTGCCTACCTGGAAGCGTGTGCGGACAAGTCCGCCGCCCTCCGGCGGGAAATTGCCCTCAAAAAGCTGACGAAGGCCCAGAAAGAGACCCTCTGCGCCGGGTGGACGGCTGAAAAAGAATGAATAAAAAAACACGAACGCCGCGCTGTGCCGGAACTGGGCCGTCAACCCCGTGCCGACGGCGGACAGAATGTATAAACCGGACTGTATACGGCCATGCATATACAAACTAAAGATGCATAAAATTTGTATATATTTAGAAAATAATGCATAAACATACAAAATAACAGAAAAGGACCGCCAAATCTGCACAAGGTTTGGCGGTTTTCTGCATTGACGGAAAAACCGCTTGGCGTATAATAAAAGCGTACTCAGAAAGACAAGACGTCGAGCGCCCCGGGAGGGATGCCCGGGCGGCAAACGAAAGTGTAAAAAGTGTAATAAACAAAGGAGCGATCATCATGAAAAAGGAAGATATTAAGAAAGTTGTTCTGGCTTACTCTGGCGGTCTGGATACCTCCATCATCATTCCTTGGCTGAAAGAGAACTACAACAACTGCGAAGTCATCGCTGTCTCCGGCGACGTGGGTCAGGGTACTGAGCTGGACGGTCTGGAAGAGAAGGCCAAGGCTACCGGCGCTTCCAAGCTGTACGTCCTCGACCTGAAGAAGGACTTCGTCGAGAACTACATCTTCCCCACCCTGAAGTTCGGCGCAAAGTATGAGGACTACCTGCTGGGCACCAGCTTCGCACGTCCCTGCATCGCAAAGGCTCTGGCCGACATCGCCATCAAGGAAGGCGCAGACGCCATCTGCCACGGCTGCACCGGCAAGGGCAACGACCAGGTGCGTTTCGAGCTGACGCTGAAAGCTCTCTGCCCCGATATGGCCATCATCGCTCCCTGGCGTGAGTGGGACATCGAGAGCCGTGACGAGGAGATCGACTACGCCGAAGCACACAACATCCCCCTGAAGATCAACCGTGAGACCAACTACTCCAAGGATAAGAACCTGTGGCACCTGAGCCACGAGGGTCTCGACCTCGAGAACCCCGCCAACGAGCCGCAGTACAATAAGCCCGGCTTCCTCGAGCTGGGCGTTTCCCCCGAGCAGGCACCCGACACCCCGACCTACATCACCCTCCACTTCGAGAAGGGCATCCCCACTGCCGTTGACGGCAAGGAGATGGGCGCTGTCGAGCTGGTCGAGTACCTGAACAAGGTCGGCGGCGAGAACGGCATCGGCCTGCTGGACATCGTCGAGAACCGTCTGGTGGGCATGAAGAGCCGCGGCGTGTACGAGACTCCCGGCGGTGCTATCCTGTACAAGGCCATCAATGTTCTGGAGACCATCACTCTGGACAAGGAGAGCGCACACTTCAAGGCTCAGATGGCTCAGAAGTACGCCGACATCGTCTACAACGGCCAGTGGTTCACCCCGCTGCGTGAGGCTCTGGATGCCTTTGCTGACAGCCTCGAGAAGACCGTCACCGGCGATGTCAAGCTGAAGCTCTACAAGGGCAACATGATCAACGCCGGCGTCACCTCTCCGTACACCCTGTACGACGAGCAGACTGCCTCCTTCGGCGTGGATAAGGACTATGACCAGTCCGATGCTACCGGCTTCATCAACCTGTTCGGCCTGTCCATCAAGGAGCGCGCAAAGCTGTCCAAGAACTGGCCCGAGGTCAAGGAATAACCTGCTTACCATCCCCTTTGGCGTGTTTTTTACACTTTCACGCTGAAGGCTCAAATTACCGGCATCATTGCTGGCGGCACCGCCGCGGGAGCTTTTTCCCCTGCGGCGGCTTTGCCGTTTCTATAGAGGAGTTTCTTTTATGGCAGAACAACTTTGGAAGGGCCGTTTCTCCAAGGCGGTCGATTCCCGCGTCAACGACTTCAACTCTTCCATCCGTTTCGACCAGCGGATGATCGCGCAGGATATGCGCGGCAGCGGCGTCCACGCCGCCATGCTGGCAAAGCAGGGCATCATCTCCGAGAAGGACTGCGAAGATATTCTGAGCGGTCTGGCCTCCATCGCGGATGACCTGGCCTCCGGCGCCCTCACCATCGACCCCAACGCCGAGGACGTCCATACCTTCGTGGAGCAGACCCTCACCGCCCGCATCGGTGACGCCGGCAAACGCCTGCACACCGGCCGCAGCCGGAACGACCAGGTGGCGCTGGACATCCGCCTGACTCTGCGGGACTACAGCCACACCCTGCAGGCTTACATCGTGGAGCTGGTCAAGGTCATCTGCAGGAAGGCCGCCGAGAACACCACCGCCGTCATGCCCGGTTACACCCACCTGCAGCGCGCCCAGCCCATCACCTTCGGCCACGCCCTGATGGCCTATGCATGGATGCTGCTGCGCGATCTGCAGCGCTTCGAGGACGCCACCGCCCGGATGGACGCCCAGTGTCCGCTGGGCTCCGGCGCTCTGGCCGGTACAACCTACCCGCTGGACCGTCAGTTCACCGCCGAGAAGCTGGGCTTTGCGGCACCCTGTCCCAACAGCCTTGACGGCGTGTCTGACCGTGACTTCTGCATCGAGCTGGCAAACGCCATCTCCATCTGCATGATGCACCTGTCCCGCCTGTCCGAAGAGATCATCCTCTGGTGCAGCTGGGAGTTCAAGTTCATCGAGCTGGATGACGCCTTCACTACCGGCTCGTCCATCATGCCCCAGAAGAAGAACCCCGACGTCACCGAGCTCATCCGCGGCAAGACGGGCCGTGTCTACGGCGATCTGAACACCCTGCTGGTCATGATGAAGGGCATCCCTCTCGCCTACAACAAGGATATGCAGGAGGACAAAGAGGCCATCTTCGACGCTGTCGATACGCTGGAGCTGTGCCTGAAAACGGTCACTCCCATGCTGGACACCATGAAGACCCTGCCCGCCAATATGCGCCGGGCCGCTGCCAAGGGCTTCATCAACGCCACCGACTGCGCCGACTATCTGACCAAAAAGGGGATGCCTTTCCGCGACGCCTACAAGCTCACCGGCTGCATGGTCTCCGACTGCATCAGCAAGGATAAGACCCTCGAAGAGCTGACCCTCGATGAGTTCAAGGGCTACAGCGCTCTGTTCGAAAACGACATCTACGACGCCATCGACCTCATCAAGTGCTGCGAGGGCCGCACCAGCTACGGCGGTCCCAGCGAGGCCAGCGTCAAAAAGCAGATCGAGCTGGCAAGCGCCCAGCTCGGCGCATGGGAGGCGGCAAACGCATGAGCGTAAAAGTCTTTATCGACGGTTCTTCCGGCACCACCGGTCTGCGCATTGCCGACCGTCTGGCTGCCCGGCCTGACATCGAGCTGTTGAGCATCTCGGCTGAGGGCCGCAAGGATGTGAACGAGCGGGCGAAGGTCATCAATTCCGCCGACCTTGCCTTCCTCTGCCTGCCCGATGCGGCCTCCAAAGAGGTCATGCCTCTGCTCCGCCCGGACGTCAAGGTGCTGGATACCTCCACGGCCTTCCGCACCGACGCGGCCTGGGACTACGGCTTCCCGGAGCTGAAGGGCCAGAAAGAGAAGATCAAAAATTCGTATCGTGTGGCGGTCCCCGGCTGCTATGCCAGCGGCTTTATCAGCATCGCGCGGCCTCTGGTGGAGCTGGGGCTGGCTCCGGCAGACTATCCGTTCAGCTGCACCGGCATTTCGGGCTACTCCGGCGGCGGAAAGAAGATGATAGCCGAGTACGAGAGCGCCGACCGTCCGGCTCACAGCAAGCTGGATGCGCCCAAGAGCTACGGTCTGGGCCTCGCTCATAAGCATCTGCCTGAGATGCAGAAGATCAGCGGCCTCGCCCACACCCCTGCCTTTGTGCCGGTGGTGTGCGATTATTACAGCGGAATGCAGGTCCTCGTTCCGCTGGACCTCAAGCTGGCTGGCACCAGCGCCGAGGCGGTGGCCGCAGGCATTGCGGACTATTACAAGGAGGGCGCGACCGTTTCCGTCCACGCCCTCAACGAGCCGCTTCCCGAGAATGGTCTGTACTCCAACGCCCTGTCCGGCAGCGACAGGATGGAGCTGTACATGACCGTCAACGCGGCGGGCGACCAGATGATGCTGGTGTCCCTGTTCGACAATCTGGGCAAAGGCTCTTCCGGTGCAGCCATCCAGTGCATGAATCTGATGCTGGGAATGAACGAGACAGAAGGATTAGAGTAACCTCTCCGTCAGCGCTGGCGCGCTGCCTCCTTCCCTATCGAGCGAAGCGAGACTGAGAGGTTTGAAATTAGGGGGATTTTCAGATGCAGTATAAAGAAGTTGCGGGCGGCATCTGCGCGCCCAAGGGTTTTGCAGCAGCCGGTGTCCATTGCGGCATCCGGGCAAATCACAGTGAAAAGTACGATCTGGCGCTCATCAAGGCCGACGTCCGCTGCGCCGCCGCCGGCGTCTACACCACCAATAAGGTCTGCGGCGCACCCATCAAGGTAGACCGTGCCCACCTGACGGACGGCTATGCACAGGCCATCGTGGTCAACAGCGGCAACGCCAACACCTGCGCCGCCAACGGCGTGGCACTGGCGGAGGAATGCTGTGAGCTGGTGGGCAAGGCGCTGAACATCGACGCAAAGGATGTCCTGCCCTCTTCTACCGGCGTTATCGGCCAGCCGATGGTCATCGACCCGTTTGCCCGTGGCATCCCTGCCGCCGCCGCCAAGCTGGCGGCTGACGCACAGGGCAGCACCGATGCGGCGACGGCCATCATGACCACCGACACCCACAAGAAGGAATATGCCATCCAGTTTGAGCTGGGCGGCAAGACCTGCACGGTGGGCGCTATCGGCAAGGGCAGCGGCATGATCGCCCCCAACATGGCCACCATGCTGGCATTCTACACCACCGACGCCGCCGTTTCCCCCGCCCTGCTGGAAAAGGCCCTCAAGACCGTCGTCCCCGGGACCTACAACCAGATGAGCGTCGATTTGGACACTTCCACCAACGATACCCTGATCATCATGGCCTCCGGCCTTGCGGGCAACCCGGAGATCACCGAGGAAAACGCCGACTACGACGCCTTTGTGGCCGCACTGACCGCCATCGCCGAGCATATGTGCGCTGAGCACGCCGGTGACGGCGAGGGCGCGACCCACCTCATCACCTGCGAAGTTACCCACGCCCCCGACCTCAAGACGGCCCGTGCCGTCAGCCGCAGCGTGGTCTGCTCCAACCTCTTCAAAGCCGCTGTCTTTGGCCGCGACGCCAACTGGGGCCGCATCCTCTGCGCCATCGGTTACACTCCCGGTGACTTCTCAATCGATAAGGTCTGCGTCTGGCTGTCCAGCAAGGCCGGTGAGGTCTACGTCTGCGAGAACGCCGCCTACCACCCCTACAGCGAGGACGAGGCGGCAAAGGTCCTGGCCGAGCACGATATTCTGGTCAAGGTGGATATGGGGACCGGTGACGCCAGCGCCAAGGCATGGGGCTGCGATTTGACCTATGACTATGTGAAAATCAACGGCGACTACCGCACCTGAGAAGGAGAACAGCAATGAAAAACGAAGAAATGGCCCTCCTTTTCTCGGAGGCGACCCCTTATATCCAGAAGTACCACGGCAAGACCATGGTCATCAAATACGGCGGCAACGCCATGATCAACGAGACGCTGAAAAACGCGGTCATGAACGACCTTGTCACCCTGACCCTGCTGGGCGTGCGGGTAGTTCTGGTACACGGCGGCGGCCCTGCCATCAATGAGATGCTCAAAAAAGTGGGCGTCGAGAGCCACTTTGCGGGCGGCCTGCGCGTCACCGACGACGCCACCATGGAGATCGTCCAGCAGGTGCTGGCCGGTAAGGTGAACAAAGACCTCGTGGCAAAGCTGCGGGGCCGCGGCGTCGGCCTCTGCGGCATGGACGGCCAGATGCTCCGCTGCACCGAGCTTGACCCTCAGCTGGGCCATGTGGGAGAGATCGTCCACGTTGACCCGACGCTGATCTCCAGCCTGCTGGATAGCGGCTATATCCCCGTTATTGCAACGGTGGGCATGGACGACCTGGGCCAGGCTTATAACGTCAACGCTGACACCGCCGCTGCACAGATCGCTATCGCGCTCAAGGCCGAAAAACTCGTCTCCATGACTGATATTGCGGGCCTGCTGCGGGATAAGGAAGATGAATCCACCCTCATCCCCGAGGTGGAGGTCTCCGAGATCGAGGGCTATAAGTCCGCCGGCATTATCGCGGGCGGCATGATCCCCAAGATCGGCGGCATGGCCGACGCGATCTATCAGGGCGTCCACGAGGCTGTCATCATTGATGGCCGCGTGCCGCACTCCATCCTGCTGGAGCTGTTCTCCGACCGTGGCTCCGGTACCCGCTTCTATCGCCGCAGCCATCACGAATAAGGGTTGCGCGATGCGCCGGAGTACCCTATAATAGTTGATAAGAAAACTTTCCGATATGCCAAGGCCTCCCCTCGATAGGCAACAGCGATGACCGCCGCCAGCCGTGACGGAGAGGTTTAGCCTCGCTGCGATTCACGGCTAGGCTCTCCTTCGTACAACCTCTCAGGCTCTTCGCGCCAGCTCCCCTTGTAGGGGAGCCTTTGGCAAAGAGGAAAAGTATGTGGCTCCACCGTCAGGAGGTAGATATTATGGATTCCGAAAAAGTCATCAAGCGGGACAACGAGTATGTCCTGCATACCTACGCACGCAACCCCATCGCCATCGAGAAGGGCCACGGCCTCTATGCCGAAGGCCCCGAGGGGCAGAAGTACCTCGACTTCACCAGCGGCATCGGCGTCAACAGCCTGGGCTACTGCGATATGACCTGGGCCGAGGCCGTCTCCGAGCAGGCACACAAGCTGCAGCACACCTCTAACCTCTACTATACCGCCCCCTGCGGCAAGCTGGCCAAAAAGCTCTGCAAGCGCACCGGTATGAGCAAGGTGTTCTTCGGCAACTCGGGCGCAGAGGCCAATGAGGGTGCCATCAAGGCCGCCCGCAAGTACAGCTTCGACAAATACGGTGCTGACCGCTACAATGTCATCACGCTGGTCAACAGCTTCCATGGCCGTACCATTGCTACCCTGACCGCCACCGGACAGGGCGTGTTCCACAACTACTTCGGCCCCTTCAACGAGGGCTTCCAGTACGTCAAGGCCGGCGACATCGACGCCCTGACCGAGATGGTGGACCGCCACACCTGCGCTGTCATGCTGGAACTGGTACAGGGCGAGGGCGGTGTTGTGGCGCTGGAACCCGAGTATGTGCAGGCTGTCCGCGCCCTCTGCGACGAAAAAGACCTCGTCCTCATCGTGGACGAGGTGCAGACCGGCGTGGGCCGCACCGGCACCTTCCTGTGCTGCGAGCACTACAACCTCCAGCCCGACGTCGTCACGCTGGCCAAGGGTCTGGGCGGCGGTCTGCCGATTGGCGCTGTCCTGATGAATGAGAAAGTCGCTGCCGGTATGGGACCCAGCAGCCACGGCTCCACGTTCGGCGGAAACCCGGTGGTCTGCGCCGGTGCGAATGTCGTCGTGGACCGGATGGACGCCAGCTTCCTCGCCAACGTCAACGAGCGGGCCGTCCAGCTGCGCACCGGTCTGGAAAAGCTGCCCCGCGTCAGGAGCCTCTCGGGCATCGGCCTAATGGTCGGCATCGAGTTTCTCGAGGGCATCAAGGCCGCTGACGTGCTGGCCGCCTGCCGCGAAAAGGGCCTGCTGGTGCTTACCGCAAAGACCCGCCTCCGCCTGCTGCCGCCGCTGACTCTGACCGCCCACGATGTGGAGATGGCGCTGGATATTCTGGGCAGCGTCCTCGCGGAGATGGACCCCAGCAAAACGGAGGAGCAGGCATGAAGCATCTGCTGAAAATGAGCGACCTCACCCCTGACGAGGTGGCCCACATCCTTGATGTGGCCGATGAGCTGAAAGCTCAGCAGAAGGCCGGAGGCACCGAACCTCTGCTCAAGGGCAAGAGCGTCGCGCTGATGTTCTCGAAAAACTCCACCCGTACCCGCACCAGCTTCGAGGTGGGCGTCTACCAGCTGGGCGGCCTCGGCAACTACATGAATGCCGCCACCGAGCTGCAGTCCGGCCGCGGCGAGCCGCTCAAGGACACCGCCCGGGTGCTGGGCCGCTATTATGACTGCGTTGTCTGGCGCACCTACCGCCAAAGCGATTTGGAAGAGTTCGCTGAGTTTGCGGGCGTCCCCGTCATCAATGGCCTGACGGACTATGCTCACCCCTGTCAGGTGCTGGCGGACCTCATGACCATCCGGGAGCGCCGGGGTGCGCTGGTGGGCCAGAAGCTCTGCTTCGTCGGCGACGGCAGCAATATGGCCAACAGCCTCATCGTGGGCGGCCTGCTCTCCGGCATGAAGGTAGACTGCGTCTGCCCCCACGGTTACCGCCCGGCGGTAGATGTGCTGATGTTCGCCCATAAGTACGGCAGTGCGTTCCGCCTGCTGGAAGACCCCGCCGAAGGCGTCAAGGACGCCGATGTCGTGGTGACGGCTGTCTGGAATACCGCTGCCCCCGGCACCTCCGAGAGCGAGAGCCGCCTGCGGGACTTTGCAGGCTTCCAGCTCACCAGCGGCCTCCTGAAAGCCGCAAAGCCGGACTGCATGGTGCTCCACTGCCTGCCCGCTCACCGCGGCGAGGAGATCTCTACTGCCGTCTTCGAGGCCCACGCCGACGAGATATTCACCGAGGCAGAAAATCGACTGCATGTCCAGAAGGCTGTGCTGGCGGTATTGCTGGCGGGAAAGTAAAATATGCAATGAAAAACGCCGCAGAACGCATCGTCCTGCGGCGTTTTTGGCGGAGCATCAGGGAGTCGAACCCTGGCACCGGTCTCCCGGCCTATCGCATTTTGATTCGCTGGCAACAACTGCGAATTGTATATCGCAAATATGGTGTCAACCTATGTGCAACCAACTTCCCTTGCGATTGACAAGTACCCTGCGCCAGACGAAGCGCGCGCACAGCTTCTCTGGGTGGCGCACATGAACGGGCTAAAAGCGCAGGCGGAGGAGGTAGTGGTGAGGGAGATCATGTATGCAGAACGAAACCACGCTTCATCTTGTCTATCCATCCAAACATGGTATAATGGAACAAAGGAGCGTGATACCATGAGCCCAATCGAAGTCCCTGCAAAAATCCAGTTGGTCGAAAAGCGCGAAACACGGACGAGCCGCGGAATGCTCTCAAAGGGCTGGTATCAGGTAGACGACCAGCTTGTCATGGTCAAGGGCAACTCCATCACAGAGGCCGGAACTGCTGGGTATGAGCCGTATTCTGAGGGGATGGCATCGCTGATTGCACAGGTACTGGGTCTGCCTCATGTGGCATACGCCCTGATGCCAGCCAAACTCTTTCCTGATATTCAGACCTATTCCTGCGATGTGGTCAGCGTCTGCCCCAAGTTCACAACGGACGATGAACAGCTGTACCATTTTGCAGACTTGGCTGACGCCCATTTTCTTGCCAGCGGTCAGGTCGCTTCACCGGAGGCACTGTTTCAGTATGCGGCAGAATTGTATGGCAAGAAGTGGCTCTATCAGATGCTGACGTTCGACGCCTTTATTGGCAACGAAGACCGCCACGAGAACAATTTTGATGTAATCGTCCGGGATGGAAAAAATTATGCTCCGCCTATTTACGACAATGGCGGCAGTCTGCTTGCATGGGCGATGGATGAAGAATTGACTGACACGAAGCTCCGTTATCAGTTCGATAAATCGAAGCCATTCCGCAGCCATCACGCCCAGCAGATCAAACTGGTCGACGAGCCCGTGCTGCCTGTGCGTGATCTGGATATGCTGTATACAGAAATCATTCAGGCCATCTCGCCGATTCTTGCATTGTTGAGCGAAAAAAGAGCATCTGCGATCCGTCAGTACCTGAAATACCGTCTGCACTACCTGAAAGTCGCTATGGGGTGATAAAATGACCTATCTGAAATTGATGATGGATGAAAAAGAAATTGCCCACCTAAGCGAAGATGGGCAGTCTCTTTGCGCAAATGAGGATGTGCCGCAGTATAATCTGCCCCTGAACCTTTTCATCGGTGACAAACGCAAAGTCCCATTGGTCGATGTTGTGGTTTGGGCAAAGAAGCGTATCTTCCCGAAAAATCGGATGGACTGCAAAGAGATTTTAAAATTGATGGGGCTGCCCGACTACAACGCTTGGGAAATCGTCAAGCGCACCAACGCCTGCCTGATGGAAGACCCCTATTGGCTGCGATTCAGCGAAGATGAGACCTTTGAGGACACCACGCGCGGACGAGCCAAAAAAATCATGGACGAAACTCAGAAAAACACCTGATACTAATTGGTATCAACTTATATCAATTAACGGGTACAACAAAGCCCACAGGGTGGATGAAATTCCGGCCTGTGGGCTTTGACAATTTTCCGCGTTATTAAATCTGTCCCATACTAAAACGTACAGAACTGCTTAACAGGTGTAAGCGGGAATCTTTTTTCCACGCCTGCCATGGTGCACATTTGTGTGCTGGGCAATTCCAGAGAAGCGTGTGCGCAGGAAACTGCCGTTTTAAGCAGTTGGTCGCCTTGGGTGCACTGCTTTGCGATTGCGTAAGAACTACAATCAGGTCAATGAGCAGGCCGTAAAAGCGGCAGGCGCAACAGCCTCTTTTTCATTCATGTTGCAATTTTTTCAGCGTTTCAAACGTATCTAAATTAAAGTGGCATATCATATTCCTTTTCACACATCCTTGCCGTTTTCAAACAGGAGGTTGCTTTTATGAAAGTATCTGCCGACTATCGTATGCTCGCTCTCGATGCTCTGCGCGGAAAATGGAAAACTGCTGTTCTGACAGGGATTGCCGCCAGTGCGCTCGGTGCTACCATTGTGAGCAGTTCCAACAGTGTCGTTTCCAATTCCAATCAGGCAAAGGACATTCATTTTGAACTGTTCGCCCAGCCAAACGGCGGTCGGCTGCTTGCTGTTCTGCTTGTCGGCATTGGTCTGTGGGCAATCCTCCAACTGATCGTGGGCGGTGCAGTTCGACTGGGATATGCTCGTTTTAATCTGAACCTTGTAGATGGAAATGATGCTGCCATCTCGGACTTGTTCTCTCAGAAAGACCGTCTGTGGGATGGCTTCTGTATGAAATTCCTGCAGGGTCTGTACATCGCTCTCTGGTCGCTGCTGTTGGTGATTCCGGGAATCGTGAAAACATATAGCTATGCGATGACACCTTACATCATGTCCGAGCATCCTTCGCTGACCGCAAATGAAGCGATCACAGAATCCCGACGAATCATGGACGGCAATAAATGGCGTCTATTCTGTCTGGATTTCAGCTTCATTGGCTGGGAACTGCTCTGTGCGCTGCCACTGTATATCGGGTATTTTCTGATTCTCAGATATTTCTCCGGTTCAGAAGCTATGGCGATTTCTATGGTTCTTCTGCTGACAATTCCATTGAGCATTGGCTTCTTTTTTGTACGCCCCTATGAGGAAGCTGCATGGGCCGCTTTCTACCGCGATATTACCGCAGCACCTGCCGAACCGGATGAAGCATACTGACTTTTATACTATTTCTCAGATGTGACCGGATTTTCGAGGTGATCTGCGTATGGAGAAGAAACCTGACCGTTCCGAAATAATTACAATGACCCTCTTGTTTGCTTTAATGCTGGTGCTTACGGTATTAAAAGTGACGAGAGTGCTTTCATTGCCTTGGTTGTGGGTACTGGGTCCGCTTTGGCTTGGTACATATCGATACCGCGACTAGGGCTACTTGCGCTGGGAGAACCTCAAACCCTGTAATCATCGTGCTTCCGTGATGGCTGCGCACTCCTATGGCGCATCCAAAAAGCGTTTTGCAAAAACGCGTAGCCTGCATCGGTACAATGCAGATCTGAAAGGGTTTGGGTGTCCCCAACAAGCATTTTGCAACGCAAAATGGTCTTTGTATATACGAAGACACTGCTTGCTGGTACAATGTCATCGATGAAACAAAAATAGTTTCATCAAAGACG